>NZ_JALBGZ010000266.1:0-7869 GCF_023006515.1 Bradyrhizobium sp. PRIMUS42 | reverse complement strand
GTGGTGCCTGTCGACCAGTTCCGCCACACGCCGCATGTGGAGCTGGTGGCGCGGTTTACGCGGTAGTCAGCGCCGTCAGGCCTTGCAGGCCGCGCACGCCGCCGAGGTGCAGGCCGAAGGCGCGCTCAAGGCTGCCAGGCTCAACATTGAATTCACGCATGTGACGGCGCCGCTGACCGGCCGCGTCAGCCGCCATCTCGTCAGTCCCGGCAATCTCGTGCAGGGCAGCGACAATGGCTCTTCGACCCTGCTGACCTCGATCGTCACGCTCGACCCGATCTACGTCTATTTCGACATGGATGAGGCGACCTTCATCAAATACAGCAAGCTCTGGTTCGAAGGCCGGCGCCCGAGTTCGCGCGACACCGCGAACCCGGTGCAGGTGACTCTCGCCGGCGAGACCAAGCCGTCGCATGAAGGCACCATCAACTTTCTCGACAACCGCCTCGACGTCTCCACCGGCACGCTGCGCAGCCGCGCCGTCGTCAAGAACACCGATCTGTCGATCCTGCCCGGCCAGTTCGGCCGCGTCCGTCTGATCGGCAGCGCGCCCTACGAAGCTCTGCTGATTCCGGATGCGGCTGTCGCCACCGACCAGTCCCGCAAGATCGTGTTCGTGGTCAAACCCGACGATACGGTCGAGGCGCGTCCCGTCGTGCTCGGGCCGCTGGATGACGGCCTGCGCGTGATCCGCGAAGGGTTGAAGGCGGAGGACCGCGTCATCGTCAACGGCATCCAGCGTGCCCGTGTCGGTGCCAAGGTCGCCCCGCAGACCGCGCAAGCCCCAGCCGGTGGCAAGTCATGAATCTCGGCCGTCTCTCCATCAACCAGCCCATCCTGGCGATGGTGCTGTCGATCGTGCTCCTGATCGTCGGCGCGCTCGCCTACACCACGCTGCCGGTGTCCGAATATCCGCAAGTGGTGCCGCCGACCGTGGTCGTCACCACGCAATATCCAGGCGCCTCCGCGCAGACCGTGTCCGACACGGTCGCGGCTCCCATCGAGCAGGAGATCAACGGCGTCGAGGACATGCTGTATCTCTACAGCCAGGCGACCTCGAACGGCCAGCTCACCATCACCGTCACCTTCAAGCTCGGCACCGATCTCGACAAGGCCCAGGTGCTGGTGCAGAACCGCGTCGCGATCGCGCAGCCGCGCCTGCCGGAGGAAGTCCAGCGCAACGGCGTCACCACGCGCAAGAACTCACCCGACATCCTGATGGTCGTGTTCATGCTGTCGCCCGACGACACGTTCGACCAGCTCTACATCTCGAACTACGCGCTGCTCCAGGTCCGCGACCAATTGCTGCGCCTCGACGGCGTCGGCGACATCCAGATCTTTGGCGCGCGCGATTACTCAATGAGGTTGTGGCTCGATCCTGACCGCATCGCCAATCTCGGCCTGACCTCGGCCGAGGTGCTGGCGGCGATCCGCGCCCAGAACGTGCAGATCGCCGGCGGCCAGATTGCCGAGCCGCCGATCGCCGACCGCGCCTTCCAGCCGAACCTCACCTTCACGGGCCGCCTGAAGGACCAGAAGCAGTTCGAGGACATCCTGATCAAGGCCGGCTCCGACGGCCGCGTGGTGCGGTTGCGCGACGTCGCGCGTATCGAGCTCGGGGCGCTGGCGTACTCCACCAACAGCTTCCTGCTGCGCAAATCGGCGGTCGCCATGCTGGTGACGCAGCGGCCGGGATCGAACGCGCTCGCCACGGCAAAGAACATCACCGACACCATGACGAAGCTCAAGGAGAGCTTCCCGAAGGGCCTCGACTACAATATCGGCTACAACCCGACCGAGTTCATCGCGCAGTCCGTGCACGAGCTGATCAAGACCATCTACGAGGCCATGCTGCTCGTGGTCATCGTGGTGCTGGTGTTCCTGCAGGGATGGCGGCCTGCGATCATTCCGATCATCGCGATCCCGGTGTCGCTGGTCGGCACCTTCGCGGTGATGGCGGCGCTTGGCTTCTCCATCAACAACCTCACTTTGTTCGGCCTCGTCCTCGCCGTCGGCATCGTGGTCGACGACGCCATCGTCGTGGTCGAGAATGTCGAACGGCATCTCGAGCACGGCATGAGCCGGCGCGACGCCGCGCTCAAGACCATGGAGGAGGTCGGCGGCGCGCTGGTCTCGATCGCGCTGGTGCTGTGCGCGGTGTTCGTCCCGACGGCGTTCATCGGCGGCATTTCCGGGCAGTTCTTCCAGCAGTTTGCCGTGACCATTGCGGTCGCGACCGCGATCTCCTGCTTCTGCTCGCTGACGCTGTCGCCGGCGCTGGCCTCGCAGATTCTCACGCCGCACGAGGAGAAACGTCCGTCGGCAAGCTGGAATGTCATCGCCCGGGCGTGGGGTGCCTTCACCGGGGTGTTCAACCGCGTGTTCGACCGGTTGGCGCACGGCTATGCCGGCCTTGCCGATTTCGTGATCCGGCATTCGGTGGTGATGCTCCTGATCTACGTCGTGCTGATCGGTAGCGCCGGCTGGCTGATCGTGACGACGCCGCAAGGGTTCATCCCGGCGCAGGATCGCGGCTACGTCATCGTCTCCGTGCAATTGCCAGGTGCGGCCTCGCTGGCGCGCACCACGGAGGTCGTGCGCGAGATCGAGCGGATCTCGCTGGATACGCCGGGTATCATCCGCGTCGCCGCTTTCGCGGGCTTCTCCGGTGCGACGCGTACGCAGGCGGGTAACGCAGCAGCGCTATTCCCGGTGTTCGACGAGCCCGAGGCGCGGATGAAGAAGGGATTGTCCGCGAACGCCATCACGGTCGAGCTGCGGAAACGCCTGTCCGCGATCCAGGGCGCCTTCATCATCGTGATTCCGCCGCCGGCCGTGCCCGGCATCGGTACAGGTGGCGGCTTCACCATCCGCATCCAGGACCGCCAGGGCCGCGGGCCTGAGATGCTCGCTGCGGCCACGGACGAGCTTGTCGCCGCGGCACGCAAATCGCCCTTGCTGCTCGGCCCCTCGGTGTTCTCGCCTTTCACGGCCAACACGCCGCAGCTCTTCGTCGACATCGACCGCACCAAGGCGCAGAAGCTCGGCGTTCCCATCTCGAATATCAACGAGACGATCCAGAGTTATTTCGGATCGACCTATGTCAACGACTTCAACCTGTTCGGCCGCACCTATCACGTCACCGCACAGGCCGACTTCCCGTTCCGGAAAGAACCCAGCGATCTCGCGCGCCTGCGGACGCGCAACGCCTCCGGCGACATGGTGATGCTCGGAAGCGTGGTTGAATTCAAGGACGTCTCGGGCCCGGACCGCGTCGCGCGCTACAATCTCTATGCCGCGTCCGAGTTGCAGGGTGAGCCGGCACCCGGCACCAGCTCGACCACGGCGCTCGACACCATCAAGAAGCTGGCGGATGACACCTTGCCGAGCGGCTTCACCTTCGAATGGACGGATCTGTCCTATCAGCAGGTCACCGGCGGCAATGCCGGCCTCTACGTATTCCCGATCTGCGTGCTGTTCGTCTACCTCGTGCTGGCCGCGCAATATGGCAGCTGGACCCTGCCGTTCGCGGTGATCCTGATCGTGCCGATGTGCCTGCTTGCCGCCACCATCGGCGTGCGCATCATGGGGCAGGACGTCAACATCCTCACGCAAATCGGTTTCGTCGTGCTGGTGGGGCTGGCGGCCAAGAACGCGATTTTGATCGTCGAGTTCGCGCGCGACATCGAGAACGAAGGCAGACCGCGGCTGGAGGCTGTGATCGAGGCCTGCCGCCTGCGGCTGCGGCCAATCCTGATGACCTCCTTCGCCTTCATCCTCGGCGTGCTGCCGCTCGTGATTTCGACCGGCTCCGGCTCGGAGATGCGGCAGGCGGTCGGCGTCGCCGTCTTCTTCGGCATGATCGGCGTCACCCTGTTCGGCCTGTTGTTCACGCCGATCTTCTATGTGGTGGTGCGGAACCTGGCGGAAGGACGGAACGAGGGGAAGAAGCCGGAGGTCGTCGCCTGACGCTGCCTCTATGGCCGTCGGCGCCTCCACACCCTCCGCTGTCTTCTCCGCGAACACGGGGATCCATAACCACAGGGAGTAGTTTGGCCCGACACCGGTAACTCCGAGTCTTCGCCAAACCGCTCCCTGTGATTATGGATCCCGGATCTTCGCTTCGCTCGTCCGGGACGACAGCGGTTGTTTGGCACACGGTTGCCCATACGAACGACCAACATGAAATGAATGGGCACACGCGGGGTTCTTCACTACTATCCGCGCGATTTCAAAACAGAAAACTGCTGGGAGATAACATATGAAATCAGCACTTTTGGCCGCCGTCGCAACCTCTGCTTTGGTGCTGGCGGCGCCGGCGTCCGCGCAAGGCGTCAAGATCGGCATCCTCAACGACCAGTCCGGCGTCTATGCTGACTACGGTGGCAAATGGTCGGTCGAGGCGGCCAAGATGGCGATCGAGGACTTTGGCGGCGAGGTACTGGGCCAGAAGGTCGAACTCGTCACCGCCGATCACCAGAACAAGCCTGATCTCGCAACCTCGATCGCGCGGCGCTGGTACGACGTCGAGAACGTCGACATGATCACGGAGCTGACGACCTCCTCGGTCGCGCTCGCGATCCACGAGCTCTCCAAGGAAAAGAAGAAGATCGACATCGTCGTCGGCGCCGCGACCTCGCGTCTCACTGGCGATGCCTGCCAGCCCTACGGCTTCCACTGGGCCTACGACACCCGCGCGCTCGGCGTCGGCACCGGCGGCGCACTGACCAAGGCCGGCGGCGACACCTGGTTCTTCCTCACCGCGGACTACGCCTTCGGCTACGCGCTGGAGAAGGACACCAGCGAGATCGTCACCGCCAATGGCGGCAAGGTGGTCGGCTCGGTGCGCGTGCCGCTCAACTCTTCGGACTTCTCGTCCTTCCTGCTGCAGGCGCAGAGCTCCAAGGCCAAGATCGTCGGCCTCGCCAATGCCGGCCTCGACACCACCAACTCGATCAAGCAGGCTTCCGAGTTCGGCATCGTCGCCAGTGGCCAGAAGCTCGCCGGCCTCTTGATGACGCTTGCCGAAGTGAACGGCCTCGGCCTCCAGGCCGCGCAAGGCCTGGTGCTGACCGAGGGCTATTACTGGGACGTCAACGACAAGTCGCGCAATCTCGGCGAACGCTTCCTCAAGCGGACCGGCCGGATGCCGAACATGATCCAGGCCGGCACCTATTCGGCGACGCTGAGCTATCTCAAGGCGGTCAAGGCTGCCGGCACCAAGGATCCGGATGCCGTCGCCAAGAAGCTGAAGGAGCTGCCGGTCGACGACGATTTCGCGCAAGGCGGCAAGGTGCTCGAGAACGGCCGCATGGTCCACGACATGTATCTGTTCGAGGTCAAGAAGCCGTCGGAATCCAAGAAGCCCTGGGACTATTACAAGCTGCTCGCCACCGTCCCGGGCGACAAGGCCTTCTTCGCCGCAAAGGACAGCGGCTGCCCGCTGACGAAGTAGGGCTCTTGTGTCCCGGACGCGCTGCAGCGTGAAACCCTGCTGCGCAGAGCCGGACCCACGTCTCTCCACGAATTGAGGCCAGATTGGGTCCCGGTTCAGCGGCGCAGCGTACACGCTGCACCCGGGACACGAGCGCGTGATGCCGCCCTCTCACACCATCCGCAGCACCACCGCGCCCAACGCCCCCGCCCACAGCGCGATGGCGGCAATGCCCTGGATCATGAAGCCCGGGCCACGCTTTGCGGCCGCCTTCGAATAGCCGATGAAGTAGACGATGCGGCCGATGATCCAGATCGCGCCGATTCCTGCCGCGATGCTATCGCTGATATAGACCGCGAACAGCCAGAGCGCGGGCAGAATGATCGGCATCCATTCCAGCGTGTTCATCTGGATGCGGAAGGCGCGTTCGAAATCCGGATGGCCGGACATCGCGGGCACCTTGACGCCGGTCTTGGTGCGCGAGCGCGAGACGTTGATGCTGGTGAAGAAATAAAATGCGATCGCCAGCAGCGTGACGAGGGCGGTGAGGTGATACATCGCGGAATTCCTTTGAGGAGGTCGCGCTTCAATACCCGGTCAGCTCGAGATAGCCAACGCCGTCATGCGTGCCGGCAAAGCTGATCGGTCCCTCCCAGTAGGAGAAGCCGGTCCCCATCCAGGCCCTGGGATTGAGCGGCTTGCAAGCAATCGAGAACGATCGCGAGGGAATCGCGATCTGCCATTCCACCGGCAGCTTGCGTCCCGCAACGTCTGTCGTCGCCTTCGGACTCATCTGGATGTCGCCACCCGCAATCATCTGCGTCTCGCCGGCGGCGCTGATCCAATTGCCGAACGGATAGTCCCTGCCGTCCTTCTGCCGTAGCCGGTACAGCATCAGCTTGTCGCCGGACGTCAGATGCAGCGACAGCCAATCCCAGCCGGTCTGGTCGGCGTCGAGCGGTTGGCTGCTCCATTCGCGGTCCATCCAGGCCTGGCCCGAAACATCGACGGACTTGTCGTCGATCGTGATCCTGCCGCGGGCGCGGTAGAACGGCTGGCTGTAATAATAGGACGCCTGGCCGCGCTCCGACTTGCGGCTGTAGCCGCCATCGCCTTGCAGCACCACGGCGCGATCGGCCTCCAGCGTCAGTGCGTAGCTGAAATCGGTGCTGGCTGCCTTCAGCGTGAGAGGCGCCAAAGTGCGATCGTCGGTGCGATCGAGGCCCTTCATCTCCCAGTCGTCGATCCAGGCCGCAAAGGGTGTTGCGGAGACGCCGGCCTGCCCGATGCCACCGCGTGAAAAGGCTTCGCTGAAGCGGTGGGTATCGGCGCGCGTCACCGCAGCGTGGGCCATCCACACCTGCTGATTGGCCCAGCCTTCGCCCTGCGGGCCCGGCTGCGCCGCCTGCCGGAACAGCGTCCATTGCAGGCCGCAGGCGGCACCGCTGCCGTCGACGAGGTTTGCCGTGAGGTACCACCACTCGATACGAAACTCTGGATGCGGCCCGTGGTCGGCCGGAAAGGCGAACAGCTTTCCCGGCGTGACCTTGGCAAAGCCATCCGCTGTCTCACCGAGCCCGGCATAGCCTTGCGCACCGGCGCGGCGTGCGAGCGCCAGCGCAGCGATGCCGCCGGTGAAGGCGCGGCGCGAGATCAGGTCAGCGCTCATTGGCGAACACCTTGACGAGATTTGCCGGTTGCATCCGCGCTAGTCTTGCCACCGGCAACAGAGCCGCAAGCAGCGACGCAAACAGCGCCACCGCGACCAACTCGACCAGTTGCAGCGGGAACACGTGGAACGGCAGCCGCCAGCCGAACGCCTTCACGTTCACGATCGCGATCAGGCACCACGCCACCAGCAGCCCGAGCGGCACGGCGAGCAGCGCGGTGAACAGCGCCACCGACAGCGTCTTGGTCAATTCGATCGCGGCGAGGCGCGGCCGCGTGATGCCGATCGCCCACAGCGGTGCAAGTTGCGGCAGGCGGGAATTTGCCAGCGTCAACAGGCTGGTGAACAGCGCGATCCCGGCGACACCGAGCGTGAACGCGTTCAGCGCCGATGTCACCGCGAAGGTGCGGTTGAAGATGCGGATCGATTCCGCCTTCATCGTCGCCTGATCCGCGACACTGCGGTCGCCGAGCGCAAACTGTCTTTGCAGGGCCGCGATCAGGCCGGGGATATTCTCCTTGGCAACGATCAGGCCGACCCGCGTCTGCGGCGTCTGCGGAAACTGCCGCATCAGCGCCGCGACGTTCACCGCCAGCTGTCCTTTGGGATTGCCGTAATCGGCATAGACGCCGACGATGTCGAGCTCCCACGTCCCACCCGGCGCCGGCACCTCGACGACGTCACCGATCCCGACGTTGAGGCGGCGGCTCAGCTGCTCGCTGATGAAGGCGGCATTGCCAGGCACGAGCCGGGTCCAGGCGCGCGG
>NZ_JALBGZ010000265.1:0-7893 GCF_023006515.1 Bradyrhizobium sp. PRIMUS42 | reverse complement strand
CGGTGCTCGGTGTGCTCGTGATCGTGGCGTCGATCGCGGTCGCCGCCGGCTTCCGCGGCGCCAAGGTCAAGCATCCGCCGAAGACGAGCCTGTCGGCGCTCAAGGCCGGCTATCGCACCATCTTCACCAATCCGAATGCCTATGTCTGCTATTCGGCGGTGTTCATCGAAGGCTGCTGCGTGCTCGGCCTGTTTCCCTACATCGCCTCGTTCCTGTTCGAGCTCGGACAGACCTCGCTCTCGATCGCCGGCATTGTCATCGCGGGCTTTGCGGTCGGCGGGCTGTTCTACACGCTGACGGTGTCGCGCCTGCTGCCCTGGCTGGGCGTGAAGGGCATGATGATCTCCGGCATGACGCTGGTGGCCTCGCAGCTCATTGCCGTCGCCTTCGGCCCGCGGTGGGAGGTGCAGGCGCTGAGTCTCATCGTGATGGGATGGGGCTTCTACATCGCCCATGGCTGTCTGCAGGTCTTCGCCAGCGAGCTCTCGGTCGAGGCGCGCGCCACCGCGCTGTCGCTGCATTCGTTCTTCTTCTTCATGGGGCAGACCGTGGGACCGCTCGCCTATGGCTTCGGGCTCCAACATGCCGGCAAGATGCCGACCCTGTTCGCGAGCGCAGTGATCATGGTGGTGCTGGGCGTTGTCTGTGCCCGGCTGCTCAAGCCGCGGGCGCCGTCCGACGCGCGCAACTGACGAAAGTGCCCAGAAACCCTGCAACTAAATCGGACGTCCTGCCCTCGGCATGCTACAGCCGGGGATGACAAAGTTCCTGATCGCCGCGCTGCTCGCCATGGGTCCGGTCGCCGCGCAGACGTCTCAAGCGCAGCCCAAGCCATCCGTGACGGATCGCGAGCAGGTGCAAGCCGACCGCGCGAAAGCGGCTGCCGAGGAAAAGAACGCGCCGACCACGCGTCCCTGGGATCGAGATGCCAACGGCAAACGTCCCTGGGAAAGGTCATCCATCTCCAACTAGCGCGTCGCTGCGTTCGCTTTGAGTTCGACCACACGCGCCGCGATCATGGTCGTGCTTGGCCTCTTCTGCGGCTCAGCCGCGCCCGCGATAGGACGCGACACCTTGCTCGGGCACCCATAGGCCCTTCGGCACGCGGCCGGTCTGCCAGAACACGTCGATCGGAATGCCGCCGCGCGGATACCAATAGCCGCCGATGCGCAGCCATTTCGGCTTGATCTCGGATGCGATGCGCTTGCCGATCATCACGGTGCAGTCCTCGTGGAAGGCGCCGTGGTTGCGAAAGCTCGCGATGTAGAGCTTGAGCGATTTCGACTCCAGCAGCCACGCACCTGGCGCGTAGTCGATCATCAGATGCGCGAAATCCGGCTGACCCGTGACCGGGCAGAGCGAGGTGAATTCCGGCACGGTAAAGCGCACCAGATAGTCGGTGCCCTTTTGCGGATTGGGCACGCGGTCGAGCTGAGCGTCTTCCGGTGTGTGCGGCCACTCGACCGAACGGCCGAGCTGGAGGGATTTCTTCGCCATCGTCGTCACATCCTGTTTCAATGCCGGGATGGACGCAATCGCGGCTGCCGTCAACCGGCGGCGATCGTCTGAATCAGCACAATGCGGTCGTTGCCGGACTCGCAGCCCCAGAGCTCGCCGGGCCTGCCGTCGAGCTGGCGCACGGCGGCATTCGGTTTGTCGCTGGCGAACACGTTGAAGCGCTCGGTGGCGGGGTCGAAGCGCACGATGGCGTTGGCGGAGAAGTCGGTCAGCCAGACCTTGTCCTTGTCGTCGACATAGACTGCGTAGGCGCGGGGGCGCTCGCCCGGCAGCTTCCACGTCTTCCACGACCCATCGGCGGGATCGTGCATCGAGACGTGGCCGCTATTCCACTCGCTGACCCAGATCCGGCTCTTCGAATCCGACCAGACCCGGCGCGAGCCCGCGCCCGGCGTCGGCGGATCGACCATTGCGGCATCACCCGTCGCGCGGTCGATCTTCGCGATGTAGCTGCCGGCAAGGGAGGCGTACCAGATATCGCCCTTGGGAGTGACCGTGATGCCGTAGGGGCCAACGCCCTTGGGCGCCCTGAACACGTTCATGTCGCCGGACTTCGGCGCGAGGCGGCCGTAATAGCCGGACTGGCCGGTGAACCAGTAGATGCCGTCCTTGTCGAACACGCCGGTGTTGAGATTGGCGCTAGCGAACTTTTCCGGCAGGCGGAACAGCTTGACCGTGAGGTCGGACGGATCGACCCGCGCGATTGCGTTCTGACCGCCCTCGGTAATCCAGGGCGCGCCGTCGGGACCGATGGTCACGCCATGCGGAGCTGCGCCCTGACCGAGGCTGACCGTCTTGAAACGGCCATCTCGGGGATCGAGCCTGCCGAGCAGGCCTTTACCCTGCGCCGTGAACCAGACCGAACCGTCGGGGGCGGGCGCGAGATCGTGCAGGCCAATGCCGGCACTGATCGGGAAGTATTTCGTCCGGAACGGGCCCTCCTGGGCAAAACCTGGGCGGACCACCAACAGGGCGGCACTCGAGGCGAGAAACTGGCGGCGATTCATGGCGTTACCCCGGCTGGTTCAGATTGAGGTTGGACGCGCAGATCAGTTGAATTCAAGCTTAGCCCCGGCCGCTGCACGCGTCAGTCGAAGCACGCGGTCCAAGCGTTCACATTTGCTTGCGGCCCGTGTAAGACCCGCGGCGAACCGATCAAACCTAACGAACGGAAGTGCACATCATGACCGCCATCATTGACATCATCGGCCGCGAAATCCTCGATAGCCGGGGCAATCCCACCGTCGAGGTCGATGTCGTGCTGGAGGATGGCGCGCTCGGCCGCGCTGCCGTGCCCTCCGGCGCGTCTACGGGCGCTCATGAGGCCGTGGAACTGCGCGACGGCGACAAGGCCCGCTATCTCGGCAAGGGCGTCACCAAGGCCGTCGGTGCCGTCAACGGCGAGATCTTCGAGGCCCTGAGCGGCCTCGACGTCGAGCAGCAGGCCCAGATCGACCAGATCATGATCGACCTCGACGGCACGGCGAACAAGAGCCGGCTCGGGGCCAACGCCATCCTCGGCGTCTCGCTCGCCTGCGCCAAGGCGGCCGCGAACTCGCTCGACATGCCGCTCTACCGTTATGTCGGCGGCACCTCGGCGCGCCTGTTGCCGGTGCCGATGATGAACATCATCAATGGCGGCGTGCATGCCGACAACCCAATCGACTTCCAGGAATTCATGATCCTCCCCGTCGGCGCGTCATCCTTCGCCGAGGGTCTGCGCTACGGCGCGGAGGTCTTCCACACGTTGAAGTCCGAGCTGAAGAAGGCCGGCCACAACACCAATGTCGGCGACGAGGGCGGCTTTGCCCCGAACCTGCCGTCGGCCGATGCCGCGCTGGAGTTCGTCATGAACGCGATCGGCAAGGCCGGCTTCAAGGCAGGCTCCGACATCGTGCTCGGCCTCGACTGCGCCTCGACCGAGTTCTTCAAGAACGGCAAATACGTATATGAAGGCGAGGGCAAGACCCGCTCCATCTCCGAGCAGGCCAAGTACCTTGCCGACCTCGTCTCGCGCTATCCGATCGTCACCATCGAGGACGGCATGTCGGAAGACGACATGGACGGCTGGAAGGAGCTCACCGACCTCGTCGGCACGAAGTGCCAGCTCGTCGGCGACGACCTCTTCGTCACCAACGTCAAGCGCCTCGCCGACGGCATCAAGGCTGGCCGCGCCAACTCGATCCTGATCAAGGTCAACCAGATCGGCACGCTGACCGAGACGCTCGCCGCCGTCGAGATGGCGCACAAGGCCGGCTACACCTCGGTGATGTCGCACCGCTCGGGCGAGACCGAGGATTCCACCATCGCCGACCTCGCGGTCGCCACGAACTGCGGTCAGATCAAGACCGGCTCCCTTGCACGGTCCGATCGCACCGCCAAATACAACCAGCTCCTGCGCATCGAGCAGCAGCTCGGCAAGCAGGCGCTCTACGGCGGCAAGGCGGCACTGAAGGCGCTGGCATAAGCCAGCGCCTCGACTCGCGAACAGACCGACAGGGGAGGATCGACATGAGCGACGGCAAGTCCGGACTGCAACTGCGTTCGCTGCTCAAGAAGAGCGGCGAGCTGGAATTGTCCCTCGTGGATGTCCCGACGCCGGAGCCGGCCGACGACGAAGTCGTGGTCCGCGTTGAGGCGACCCCGATCAACCCCTCCGATCTCGGGCTCCTGATCGGGCCGGCCGACATGTCGGCCGCCAAGGCCTCCGGCACGAAGGAGATGCCGGTCATCACGGCGAAAATGCCGGAGGCTGCGATGCGGATGATGGGAGCCCGGCTCGATCAGTCGCTGCCGGTCGGCAACGAGGGCGCCGGCACGGTGATCCAGACCGGCTCGTCGGACGCGGCGAAAGCCCTGATGGGCAAGACGGTGTCGATGATCGGCGGCGCGATGTACACGCAGTACCGCGTGCTGAAGGTCCGCGACGTCATGGAGCTGCCGGCGGGCACCACGGCCGCGGACGGTGCGTCCTGGTTCGTCAATCCGCTGACCGCGCTCGGCATGACTGAGACAATGCGCCGGGAGAACCACAAGGCGCTTGTGCACACGGCGGCTGCGTCCAATCTCGGCCAGATGCTCAACAAGATCTGCATCAAGGACGGCATCGGGCTCGTCAACATCGTCAGGAGCAAGGAGCAGGCCGACATCCTGCACAAGATCGGCGCCAAGCACGTCGTGGATTCCAGTGCGCCTGATTTCATGGACGATCTCACCAATGCGCTGGTCGAGACCGGCGCCACGATCGCCTTCGATGCCATCGGCGGCGGCAAGCTGGCGAGCCAGATTCTGACTGCCATGGAAGTCGCGGCCAACAAGACCGCGAAGGAATACAGCCGCTACGGCTCCAACGTGTACAAGCAGGTCTACATCTACGGCAGCCTCGACAATCGGCCGACCGAACTCGCCCGTTCTTTCGGCCTGACCTGGGGCGTCGGCGGCTGGCTGCTGACGCCGTTCCTCCAGAACATCGGTCCGGCCGAGATCGGTCGCCTGCGCCAGCGCGTCGCGTCCGAGCTCAAGACCACTTTCGCCAGTCACTACACCAAGGTGGTCTCGCTGACCGAGGCGCTCGATCTCGCCAACGTCGCGGTGTACGCCAAACGCGCCACCGGCGAAAAATTCCTCATCAACCCGAATAAATAATCGTGATCTGCGACGGCAGGTTACCGAAGGAAGGTCTTGCCTTCTGAGCGCAGCCGGAGATTATTCCGCCGCCATTGCAAGCGGAGAAACCGCGGGGCGCTCAGAAGGGGACCTCTCCATGACTGATCTCAATCGCCGTCATTTGCTCACAGGCGCCGCCGCCCTCAGCGCGGCTGCCGTATCCGGCTTCGTGCCGACCGCGGCCAATGCCTCAGTGCCGCCGACCGGCACGCAAGCGCCGGGCTTCTACCGCTACAAGGTCGGCAGCTACGAGTGCACCTCGATCAATGACGGCGCGCGCACCTTCCCGATGCCGGACAAGTTCGTCGCCAATCTGTCGAAGGACGAAGCGCTGGCCGCGGGCGAAGCAGCCTACATGCCGAAGGGCATGGTCACGGTGCCGTTCAACCCGCAGCTCATCAACACTGGCTCCAAGCTGGTCCTGATCGACACCGGCAACGGCATTGCGAATTTCGAGGCGAGCAAGGGCGCGGTCGGCCGCACGCTGCAGAATCTCCAGGCTGCCGGCGTCGAGGCGAAGAGCATCGACATCGTGCTGCTCTCGCATCTGCACCCCGATCACACCAACGGCATTCGCCTTGCCGACGGCGGGCTCGCATTCCCCAATGCCGAGATCATGGTGCCGGGCAAGGACTGGGAGTTCTGGACCAGCGAGGAGAACGCGGCCAAGGCCGAGTCCAATCCGATGATGAAGAACTACTTCGCCAACGTGAAGAAGACCTTCGCCGGCCTCGAGTCCAAGGTCACCAAATACGAGTGGGGCAAGGAGGTCGCGCCCGGCATCACCTCGATCGCAACCCCGGGCCATACGCCGGGCCACACCTCGTTCGCTGTCGCCTCTGGCGATGCCAAGGTGCTGATCCAATCCGATGTCACCAACATCCCGGAATTCTTCCTGCGCAATCCCGACTGGCACGTGATGTTCGACTACGACGCCGCGCTGGCGCAGGACACGCGCCACAAATTCTACGACATGGCGGCGGCGGAGAAGGCGACCGTGGTCGGCTTCCACTTCACGTTCCCTTCGGTCGGCCACGTCCAGAAGGACGGCGCGAAGTACCGCCTGATCCCGTCGGCGTGGAATCCGACGATCTGATCTGAATTAGACATGTGCGCGAAAGATCGGGCCGCCGCTTGGCGGCCCGGTTGTCTTGGGCGACCATCTGCTTTCGCGAAACGCTGCGTTTCCAAATTGGACCGGTCCATGCACTTGCATCCATCGATCCGGATCGCTTAAGTGCCGCGCGGCACTTCCCTCAAGGTTTCAAGGACAACCCATGGCCTACAACATCGTCACGATCGCCGGCAGCCTGCGCAAGGAGAGCTTTTCGCTGAAGATCGCCAACGCGCTGGCAAAGCTTGCGCCTGATACCCTCAAGCTCGAGGTCATCACGCCGGCGGGCATCTCGTTCTTCAACCAGGACCTCGAGGGTGCGCCGCCCGCGGACTGGCTGGCCTTCCGCGACAAGCTCCAGAAGTCGAATGGCGTGCTGTTCATCACCCCCGAATACAACCGCTCGATCCCGGGCGTCCTCAAGAACGCCATCGACGTCGCCTCGCGCCCCTATGGCAAGAGCTCGCTCCTCGGCAAGCCGGTCGGCATCATCTCGAACTCGCCGGGACCGCTCGGCGGCGTCAGCGCGGCCAAGCATCTGCAGAACATCCTGCCGGGCATTTCCGGTTCGCTGCTCCAGCAGCCTGAAATCTACCTGAACGCCGTCGGCGATGCGTTTGATGCAAACGGAGATCTGACCAAGGACTCCCTGAAGACGGTGCTGCAGCAGTACATCAACGCCTTCGCCGCGCATGTGGCGAAGCACCAGGGCTGAGCACGTACTCTCTCCGTGATGGCCGGGCTTGTCCCGGCCATCCACGTCTTTGCGGCGCGATCAAGAACGTGGATGCCCGGGCCTTCGCCGCGCCGAAGCCGGCTTCGGCCGCGCAGGCGGGGCAAGCAAAGTGGCGCGGCCGATTAGCACTCCCTTAACCAACCTGTCTCATCTTCCCAAGATGGTCTCCCGCGCGCGCCTGAAATCGATCCTGACCGGCCTTGCCCTCTACGCGATGGCGGCGGCCATCGTCGGCTATTTCGGCGTCAACGCCTATACCGGCAAATACGGCCTCAACGCCCGCCAGGAACTGGACCAGGAGATCATCGCCCTGACCAGCGAGCTGGCCCAGCTCAAGCGCGAGCGGGCCAGGAGCGAGCAGCGGGTGTCGCTGCTGCGGTCCGAGCGGATCGACCCCGACATGCTGGACGAGCGGGCGCGCTTCCAACTGGACTACGTCAATCCGCGCGATCTCGTTCGGATGATCCCGGCGAAGTAGCGTTTTCGGCAGCTTTTGAAATCGACCCGAAAGCCGTTGCCGAAATCCGACCACCGCGTCCGTGGCTCCTGCGAAGGTCGTAAGTCCGGAACCCACCGGTTGCCTTGACGGCAGTGCGTCAGCGGGCTCATGGCTTCCGTGGCGCTCGCCGAAGTTGACGCAGATCAATCAGGCAGCGCCGGCCCGTTCTAGTCTGCCATCCGGAGGAAACAGTGATGAATGGGACAATGCCCCGGCATCACGCGGCCCGTGTCGAGGCCGCCATCGCGTCAGGTCAGGCGGCACGATCCGCGCTGGTGGCCTCGTGGCGCCGTTCGTCCAGATTGCATCATCTCGATCCCGGCGGCCGCACCTCGCCGATGCGGCTGACCGAAGCCGAGC
>NZ_JALBGZ010000264.1:0-7895 GCF_023006515.1 Bradyrhizobium sp. PRIMUS42 | reverse complement strand
GCCTTCCGTCGAAGGTCTTCGGCAAATCAAGTGGGAAGCGGCATGTTCGGGAATTGGCGGATCGGCTCAGTCAACGGCGCGCTGCCGTCGCCGCAATCCATTGCCTCGCCATCGCTCGCACCGGACACGCCGCTCTCCGCGACCGTGCATCGCCTGCTCGACGATACCGATGCCGCAATCGCGCGGCAGACCCTGCTGCAGGTCGCTTCGCTTCCCGATCGCGCTGACGCCAGCGGTCACCGCGTTGATCCGGCCGTGCCGCAGTGGAATTTCGAAATTCCCTTTGCGACGCCGCAAGGCACCGCGATGGCGCAGTTCGAGATCTCGCGTGACGGTGGCAACGAATCCGCCGATCCCGCCAAGCAAGCCTGGCGCGCGCGCTTTTCGCTCAATGTCGAGCCGGCCGGCCCGGTCCATGCGCTGATCACACTGAACGGCGACAAGACGTTTGTGCGGATGTGGGCGGAGCGGCCGGCGACGGCGCAGCAGCTCCACGCCGGAATCGGCGAGCTCAATCAGGCTTTGACGCGAGCCGAGCTCAAGCCCGGCGATATCGTGGTTCGCGAGGGCACGCCACCACAACCGGCACCGGCCCGCGCCGGCCACTTTCTGGACCGCGCCACATGAGCGACCCATCCAAGCTTGCGATTGCCCTGCACTACGAGAAGGGCACCAACGCGCCGGTCGTCGTCGCCAAGGGCAGGGGCACGATCGGCGAAAAGATCGTCGAGATCGCCAAGACCCACGACATCCCGATCGAGGAAAACGAGGTCTTGGCCGGCGCGCTGTCCAAGGTCGAGCTCGGCGAGGAGATCCCGCCGGACCTCTACAAGGCGGTCGCCGAGGTGCTGGTTTTCGTGCTGCGGCTGTCGGGCCGAGGGCGGTAGCTGTCATCGTTTGACCAGATATCGACGGCATTGTAGCCGTCACCTTCATCGTTCAACGGACATCGCTCTTGCTCACCCGCCGTTCCACTCTCGGCCTGCTCGCCGCAGCCACAATCGTGCCCTCGCGCGCGCTCGCCCACGTCGCGCCGCCGCGCAACGAGATTCGTGACAACCTCGCAAAGCGATTCACCGACCTCGGCACATCAGGCACCTTCGTCGGCTACAAGGTCGAGGACTATCTGGTCGTCGCCAGCGACAAGGAGCGCTCGGGCGAGGGGAAGCTGCCGGCCTCGACCTTCAAGATTCCCAACTCGCTAATCGCGCTGGAGAACGGCGTGGTCGCTGACCCCGACAAGGATGTATTTGCCTGGGATGGCGTGAAGCGCCCGATCGAGGCCTGGAACAAGGATCACACGCTGCGCAGTGCGATCGCGGTGAGTGCGGTGCCGGTCTATCAGGAGATCGCGCGGCGCATCGGGCAGGAGCGCATGCAGAAATACGTCGACGAGTTCGACTACGGCAATCGCGATATCGGCGGCGGTATCGACCAGTTCTGGCTCACCGGGAATTTGCGCATCGATCCGGTCGAGCAGATCGATTTCGTCGATCGGCTCCGCCGCCGTGCGCTGCCGATCAGCAAGCGCAGCCAGGATCTCGTCGCTGACATCCTGCCGGTTACCAAGGTGGGCGACAGCGTCATCCGCGCCAAGTCTGGGCTGCTCGGCGCCGAGCGCGGCGAGCCGTCGCTCGGCTGGATGGTCGGCTGGGCCGAGAAGGGCGAGGCGCACACCGTGTTCGCGCTCAACATGGACTGCAAGGAGCCGCGTCTCATCAGTGAGCGCATGCCGCTGACGCAAGCCTGCCTTGCCGAGATCGGCGCGATCTAGCTGGCGTAAGAAGAAGCTTGCGGCCATCCTTCGAGACGCCCGCCTTTGGCGGGCCTCAGGATGAGGTCTTGTTTCGCAGCGAGATATTGGACCCTCATGGTGAGGAGCGCCGCCTTACGGCGCGTCTCGAACCATGAAAGCCAAGCTGGCTCTCAGCCCAGCTTGAACAACACCTGCAAAAACTCCTCCACGGCCTTGCGTGACTCCGCGGCCGTCACTGGATTGCCGCCGACATGCGGGTTCAATTCGACGCAGGGATCCTTGTAGGTGAACGGCGCGTTCGTATCGCCATTCATCAGCACGCCGCCGTCACCCTCCCTGATCTTGCAGTTGCGTACGGTCTGCGCATTGGCTGATACGGTCACGGTGTTGACGCCGAGCAGGCCGCTGTCGAACCCGTGCGCGCTCTCAGGATATTCGGTCAGCACCACGTCGCGCCCGGCGGTCTTGAGCCGCTCGACGAAGGCCTTGCAGCTCTTGACGGGATTGTAGTCGTCCGGCGTGCCGTGGAAGATGCGGATCGGGCGTGCGGTGACCTCGCTATCGCCAACGTAGGTCGTGGAGCAGTCCGGATAGAACGGAATATAAGCCGCGAACTGGATGCCTGACTTGTTCCAGAGCTTGTGGAAGCGGTCGAGGCTCGCATAGAGCGTCGCCTGTCCGCCGCGCGAAAAACCCATCAGCACGATGCGATCGGGGTCGACGCGCGGGTGCTTCGCCAGGATCTCCAGCGAGCGGTAGATGTCGACGATCAGGTTGAGCCGGCCGAGCAGGGCCTGGTTCGGCCCCACGACCGTCAGCCCGCGGCCGGTAAAGCCGTCGATCACAAAGGTCGAGATGCCCATCGCGTTGAAGGCGTGCACCCAGGCCTCGGTGGTGGCGCCGACACCGCTGGAGCCGTGCATCAGCACCACGACCGGCATCTTGCCGGTGCCCTGTGCAACGCGGAATTCGCCGGCAACCGTCACCGGCTTGCCGGCGGCCGCATCGCCGCTCAAAAATTGCTGGTCGGAGAGGGTGAGCGAGAGGATCGGGTAGATCTCGGCGCGCGTTGCGACTTCCTTGGGAAGCGCCTGCGCGTTGGCGAGCACGGTGGAAACGCAGAGCGCAATGAGCACCATGGCGGCGCGGAATGCCGTCGGCATCGGGTCCTCCCTTGTGATTTTCGGGGAGTAGACCAATCGGCTTGCGCGCTGTCAATTTGACGCGCGGCGGCATCAGCCCTTGTCGACCGTCTTCTTCGCGGTCAGGGCCTGGTCGATGGCAAAGCCGCCGATCTCGCTCATGGCCTGCGAGATCACGTCGCCGCGTCGCGCAAAGCCGCTCGAGAGATAGTCGAACTGCGTCCGCGCCAGCCGCAGCACCTCGATCGGCACCGAGACCACGGTCTCGTTGAAACTGTCCACGGAGGCGCGCAGGCTGTCCAGCTCGCTCGTGAGCTTGACGATATGGCTTTCCGCGTGCTGCATCAGGCCCAGCAACTTGTGGCGCTCGGCATCGAAGGCGGCGCGGTCGGCGGCGGCCGCCGCCGCTGCTTCCGCAAGCTGGGTGTGCAGCGCCTCGATCTGGCCGACCATGGCATCTGAGGCGAGTTCGGCGGCCGCGCGCAGCTCGGTGCTGCGCGTGCTCTCTTCCTGCGTCTGGTGATAAAGCCGTTCGGCCGACATCGCCCGCTGGCTCAGCGACTCGATCATGCTGGCTGCACGCAGCAGCATCTCGCCGTTCCGTCCCGACACCATGCTGGCCATGCGGCGCAGGAAGTCGATGGTTTCGGACGATGGGTTCGGCGGCAGTGGGACGACCGTCGCGGACATGGGTGATGCTGGGGCCAGGGCATGATGACCGCCGCCGTACCGACTGGGCTCACGCAACATTCGGCGCCTGATCGCAAGGCCTTGAAGCAAGCCTGAATCGGCCGGCCCGGTCAACCGGCCGGGCCACCAATTTTGCGTCCGGCGTCAGGCGTCCCTCTGCCGCCCGATCCGGCCGAGATGGGTGAAGCCGAATCCGGCGGAATATTTCAGGCCGTAGCCGAGCGCCCGGTCGATGCCGATATGGGCAAGCCAGATCAGGGCGATGGAGAGGGTGAGGGGCGAAGCGAGGCCGAAGCCCAGCGTCAGCAGCGCCACCGGCGCCATGTAGCTGTGGGCGGCATTGTAGACCATCGCGCCGAACCTGGCGTCGGACAGGTAGGCCAGGAAGCTCAAATCGGGGACGAAGAACAGCAGGGCGAAGATCAGCCACGACCCGTCCCAGGCCGCATAGAGCATCACCATCCCCGCAAACAGGGTCAGGCCCTCCAGCCGCAGCAGGATGTTGACGCCGCCTGTCGCCGCCCCCGTCTCGGCCGTTCCTTCCGTCATGCTCGCCTCCCGGACAAAACTTTGTAATTCCTTGCGCTTTCCCGCTGGGGCAGGGCAGCCCTGCGACGGCGAAAGCGGCTTTCCGGCCCGCAAAATGCCGTGTTAGAACCCCGCATCACTTAAGACTTGGCGGGAGCAAATGAAACATATCCTGGACGCCCTTGAAGATCGTCGTGCCGGCGCAAAGCTCGGCGGCGGGGAGAAGCGCATCGAGGCGCAGCACGCCCGCGGCAAGCTGACCGCACGCGAACGCATCGAGCTCTTGCTCGACAAGGGATCGTTCGAGGAGTTCGACATGTTCGTCGAGCACCGCTCGACCGAGTTCGGCATGGAGAAGAGTAAGGTGCCCGGCGACGGCGTCGTCACGGGATGGGGCACCGTCAACGGTCGCAAGACTTTTGTCTTTGCCAAGGATTTCACCGTGTTCGGCGGCTCGCTGTCCGAGACCCACGCGCTGAAGATCACCAAGTTGCAGGACATGGCGATGAAGGCGAGAGCGCCCATCATCGGCCTCTATGACGCGGGCGGCGCCCGCATCCAGGAAGGCGTCGCAGCGCTCGCCGGCTATTCCTACGTGTTCCGCCGCAACGTGCTGGCCTCCGGTGTGATCCCGCAGATCTCCGTTATCATGGGCCCCTGCGCCGGTGGCGACGTCTATTCGCCGGCGATGACCGACTTCATCTTCATGGTGAAGAACACCAGCTACATGTTCGTCACCGGCCCCGACGTCGTGAAGACCGTCACCAACGAGGTCGTCACCGCCGAGGAGCTCGGCGGCGCCTCGGTACACGCCACGCGCTCCTCGATCGCCGATGGCGCCTTCGAGAACGACGTCGAGACGCTCTTGCAGATGCGGCGCCTGATCGACTTCCTGCCGTCCAACAACACCGACGGCGTGCCGGAATGGCCGAGCTTCGACGACATCGGCCGGGTCGACATGTCCCTGGACACGCTGATCCCCGACAATCCGAACAAGCCCTACGACATGAAGGAGCTGATCCTGAAGGTCGTGGACGAGGGCGACTTCTTCGAGATCGCCGACATGTTCGCCAAGAACATCGTCACCGGCTTCGGCCGCATCGCGGGGCGCACCGTCGGCTTCGTCGCCAACCAGCCGATGGTGCTGGCCGGTGTGCTCGATAGCGATGCCTCGCGGAAAGCGGCGCGCTTCGTGCGCTTCTGCGACGCCTTCAACATCCCGATCGTCACCTTCGTCGACGTGCCGGGCTTCCTGCCGGGCACCGCGCAGGAATATGGCGGCCTGATCAAGCACGGCGCGAAGCTGCTGTTCGCCTATTCGCAGTGCACCGTGCCGCTGGTCACCATCATCACCCGCAAAGCCTATGGCGGCGCCTTCGACGTCATGGCCTCCAAGGAGATCGGCGCCGACATGAACTACGCCTGGCCGACCGCCCAGATCGCAGTGATGGGCGCCAAGGGCGCGGTCGAGATCATCTTCCGCAGCGACATCGGCGACCCCGACAAGATCGCCGCGCGCACCAAGGAATACGAAGACCGCTTCCTGTCCCCCTTCATCGCCGCCGAGCGTGGTTACATCGACGACGTCATCATGCCGCACTCGACGAGGAAGCGGATTGCAAGGGCGCTGTCGATGCTGAAGGACAAGAAGGTGGAGACGCCTGCGAAGAAGCACGACAATTTGCCGTTGTGAGATGAACGTAGCCCGGATGAGCGGAAGCGACATCCGGGTCTTTGCCTAGGTCCCGCAGGTCGCTTCGCTCATGTGGGCGACTAATTCTCTTGAATTGGCATGACCGAAGACGATCCGACAGACGAAATCTCCGACATTGAAGATCGCATCGAGCGGCTTGCCGAGCTCGCCGAGCGGTGCCGGAAGTACATCCTGGCGTCCAAGATCGCCATCGGCGGCGGGGCGGCGCTGCTGTTGGTGACGATCCTTGGCCTCTTCGGCTTTGGTCAGACCGCCGCGCTCGGATCGATTGCGCTGGTGCTGGGCGGGATTGTCTCGCTCGGCTCGAATGTCTCTACGCTGCGGCAGACGGACGAGGCCATCAGCACTGCGGAGGCGCGACGTGCGGCCTTGATCGGCAGTATCGACCTGCGCGTTGTTGCCGATGCGCCGCTGAAGCTGGTGTAACGCATCCAGCGCCGGCACGCCTCACGCGGCGGTCTTGACCGTCAGCTCCGACAATTCGGCGCGGCATTCGGCGGCGAAGGCTTGCAGCCGATCGGCAGTTTGCCGGTCGAGGATGGCTTTGGCCAGCCGCTCGGCGCGGGCGATCTGTCGTTTGAGATATTCGATGCGGACCATGTGTCACCTGTCGAATTGCTTCTGTCCGGTGGCGACGACTGTATGCCGCCCACCGGCTTGATTGCGTGAGGCACGTCACGCCCCGCGCGCCTTATCCGCCGCGGCGAAATGCGCCATCTGGTCCGCGTGCGCCTTGATGAACGCCGGGCGGCCGGTGGCACGTGCGACGTAGGCGCGGCAGGCGGGGCTGTCCGCCAGGCCGCCGAAACCATCGACGACGCGCAGGACGTCCGACATCAGGATGTCGGCGACGGAGAAGGAGCCGGCCAGCCATTCGCGGCTGGCCAGCACCGGCTCGAGATGCTTCAGGCGAAGCTTGAGGAAGTCGTCCACGAATTTCCACGCCTGTGTGTCGGTCGGATGTCCCATGAACTTCGACATCGCCCAGGGCAGGCTCGCCATCTCCACCGAATTGAGCGCGGCGAACACCCATTCCGTCGTCTCGACGCGGCTGCGCGGACCTGTGGGCATCAGCTTCGCGCTGCGCTCGCCGAGATGCAGCAGGATCGCGCCGCTCTCGAAGATCGAGAGGTCGCCGTCGGTCAGCCACGGCACCTGGCCGAACGGCTGGTGCGCGAAATGCGCAGGCCCGCGATCTTCGAAAGGCGCGCTGGCGACGCGATAGGGCAGCGCGGCTTCTTCGAGGGCCCAGCGCACGCGCAGATCACGCACGAAGCCTCGCGGTGGTTCGGGAACCCAATTGAAGGTGGTCAGGGTGAGGTCGGCCATTTGCAGTCTCCGAGTCCTTGTTCGAAGCAAAGGACGAGTGAAGGGTGTCCACTCCGACACCGGTGCCAACTCTTTTTGTCGCCGGCGGCCGAAGCGGCTAGTCTCGGTTCAAACAAGAGGAGGAAACCCGATGCCATCAGCCTTCTTCGTCGTCCGCGCCACCGTCCCCGACGCCAGCAAGCGCGCCGCCTTCGACAGATGGTACGAGACGGAACATCTGCCCGACGCGGTGAAGGCATTCGGTGTCAGCAAAGCCGTGCGGTTCTGGAGCCTCGATGATCCCTCGCTGCACCAGGCGATGTATCAGTTCGATGACGAGGCCAGGCTCGCGGCGATGCTGAAAGGTGACGCGCTGCAAAAGCTCGTCGCCGATTTCAACCGCGACTGGCCCGACGTGAAGCGTACGCGCGAGACGCTGGTGCTGGCGCAGGAGTTTGTGAAGTAGCGAAGTCCTGTAGCCCGGATGGAGCGCAGCGCAATCCGGGGTCTTCGCCCCAAGCACGAATCCCGGATTGCGCTCCATCCGGGCTACGAATTCGCCATGTCGCTTCGCGTGTGAATGCGAACCCACGATTCAGCCTTGGTTGATTCAGCCTTGGTTCATGTCGTGAACGCGACACTTCCTCTGCATCACTTGCTCGGTAGCCTAGAGGGATATGTCATGGAGCGTCGGAACTTTTTGAAACTTGCATTGGGGGTGACGGCGGGCGCCGCGGCCTTCGCCGCGACGGCGCAG
>NZ_JALBGZ010000263.1:0-7895 GCF_023006515.1 Bradyrhizobium sp. PRIMUS42 | reverse complement strand
AGCCTCTCGGCCGCGGCGCGCATGATGTTGAAAGCGCGCTCGCTCGCAGCCTGTAGCGCCGGATTGGCATCGACCGGCAAGCCGGACTCGAACATCGCGTTGTAAAATGCGGGCTCCTCGCGGGCGAAAGCAAGATAGGCCCTGCCGACGCGCTCGAACGCGGTGACCGTGTCGGGATGCCCGTCGTCCCAGGCCGCGGTCAGGCGCGCCTCGAATTGCTCGAAACCGCGCTGAGCGATCGAGGACAACAACTCGTCGCGGTCCCGGAAATGCCGATAGGGCGCCGCCGCGCTGACGCCGGCCATGCGCGCGGCATCGGCGAAGGTGAAGCCGGCCGCGCCCTTCTCGGCAATCAGCCCGAGAGCGGCCTGCAACAGGGCTTCCTTCAGATTGCCGTGGTGATAGCCGCGCTCGGCGCGGCGCTGCTCCTTGCGCCAGCTCATGTGAACGATCTTTACATGAGCCAGGCGTGAAGGTCACTAGCGGGAATCGAGCGCAATGAATCCCGTACTTCCACGGGTGATGCCGGGCCGGAGCGACGACTCGCGCCCGGAAATGGCGCCTTGGCCGCAGCTACATCTGCGGAATTGGCAGCACGGGCATGACCTCAATCGCCTCGCCCGGGAAGATCGCAAAATGCGGATGGTTCTCGAACAGTTTTGCAGCTTCCTCTTGCGAGGCAGCGCGCACCACCGTGAAGCCGGTCAGCGCATTGCTGATCTCGGTGATGCCGCTCGCGTCGATCCTGCGGGTCTTGCCGAGCGGGCCGCCCATCTCGACGATGACGTCCTTGTGCTTCTCGACCCAGCCGTGCCAGGCGGCCATGCCCTCGCGCTCCTTTGCCTTCCGTTCCGCCTCGGGCATCGCATGCCAGGCCTTCATCTTCTCGCCACTCATGCTGCCGAGGTAAATGGCGAGGAATCCGTGTTCGGTGCTCATCGGTCTCTCCCTTGTTGATATCGTGATGACGGCCGCGATCTCTTCGCGGCCAATGCGGGCTATGTCTTCAGGTCGTCAAAACCGGCGGCGGCCGCTTGCACGTCGGGCGGAAAGTCGCCGATCTCCTGCACCTGCCTGATTTCGATGATTTCGTTCGGCGAGGCCGGGCACTGCTTTGCCCAGGCAATCGCCTCGGCCCGCGAGGCCACCTCGATCATCCAGTAGCCGCCCAGGACTTCCTTGGCCTCGGCGAATGGGCCGTCGGTGACAATGGGCTCGCCGGTCGCAAACGACACCCGTGCGCCCATCGACGGCGGATGCAGACCGTCGAGCGTGATCAACACGCCCGCGTCCTTAAGCGTCTCGTTGTAGCGCATCATCGCCGCGACGCGCTCGGGATCGAGTTGCACGTCCGGCGGCGCGGTCTCGTAGCCGAGCGGAATCATCAGCATCATGAATCGCATGAGGTGTCCTCTGTACTCCCGTCATTCCGGGCGCGCCGAAGTTGGGCCGCTGGAGTGACGACGGTGCCGTTGTAAGACGAACGCGGCTGCCCAAGACCGACAAGGGCGAGGAAATTTTCTCAAGGAAATCTCCGCGGAGGCCGACAGAGCCGATGTCGTCAGCGCTGCCGAACCCGCTGCCCCTGGGGAACTGCGTCAACACGCCGCGAAAAATAATTCCCGCCTCGCCCGTACAAATACGGCCACCATATGAACTCCCGCGTGCATATGGAGCCAGAACGCTCGCCGGTTGAAATAGATGGCTAACGCACGTGAAATACGGGAATAGGCCGTGTGGTTCGCCTGGGTTTACAAACGCTCAACGAGAGCATGCAATTTTTAGAGCGGGAGAAACCGGTACGTCAGTGCCGATTCGCGCTACAAATTGCGGGGCATACGTGTTCAATTTCCAGAGCAAGAAGGTCAGGCACGCCGTCGCTGAGGTCGAGGCGCTCGACCGGTCACAGGCCGTGATCGAATTCGGTCTCGACGGCACCATCCTCGATGCCAACGAGAACCTGCTCAAGATGAGCGGCTACACGCTGGCCGAGATCAAAGGCAAGCACCACAGCATCTTCGTCAGCCCGGCCGAGCGCGAGAGCGCTCGCTACCGCGACTTCTGGGCCAGCCTGAACCGCGGCGAATTCCAGACCACGCAATACAAGCGTTTCGGCAAGGGCGGCAAGGAGGTCTGGATCCACGCATCCTATGCGCCGCTGCGCGACGAGAACGGCAAGGTCATCAGCTTCATCAAGTTCGCCACCGACATCACGGCGTACAAGATCAAGACCATGGAGGATTCCGACAAGTTCGCCGCGATCAACCGCGCGCAGGCCGTGATCGAATTCAACATGGACGGCACCATCGTGACCGCCAACGAGAACTTCCTGAGCGCGATGGGCTATTCGCTCGACGAGATCAAGGGCAAGCATCACGGAATGTTCGTGACGCCCGAGGATCGGGCGAGCGCGGCCTATGCCGCGTTCTGGGCCAAGCTGAACCGCGGCGAGTTCGAGGCCGCCGAATACAAGCGGCTGGGCAAGGGCGGCAAGGAGATCTGGATCATCGCCACCTACAATCCGATTCTCGACGATAACGGCAAGCCGTTCAAGGTGGTGAAGTTCGCGACCGACGTCACCGCCCAAAAGATGAAGGCGGCCGACAATGACGGACAGCTCGCCGCCATTCAGAAATCACAGGCGGTGATCGAATTCAACATGGACGGCACGATACGAACCGCCAACGAGAATTTCCTCAAGGCGATGGGCTATTCGCTGGCGGAGATCAAGGGCCAGCACCACTCGATGTTCGTCGAGCCGAATGAGAAGAATTCGCCGGCCTATCGCCAGTTCTGGGAGACCCTCAACCGCGGCGAATACCAGGCCGCAGAATACAAGCGAATCGCCAAGGGCGGGCGGGAGATCTGGATCCAGGCCTCCTACAACCCGATCTTCGATCTCAACGGCAGGCCCTACAAGGTAGTGAAATACGCCACCGACATCACCGCACAGGCCATCGGCCGCAAGAAGGCCGACAATGCGCGCGGGCTGATCGAGGCGGTCGCGGCCGGCAGCGAACAGATGAGCGCCTCGATCCGCGAGATCTCCGAGACCATGGCGAAGTCGCGCGAGACCTCCAAGGTTGCGACGACGAGGGCCGAGTCCGCGGACAGTCAGGCGCAGAAGTTGGCCGCAGCCGCGCAGGCCATGAGCGGCATCGTCGAGATGATTTCGGGCATCACCAGCCAGATCAACCTGCTCGCACTCAACGCCACGATCGAATCGGCGCGTGCGGGCGAAGCCGGCCGCGGCTTCGCAGTGGTCGCCTCCGAGGTGAAAAGCCTCGCAAACCAGGCCAAGCAGGCGACCGACACGATCACCTCCGAGATCGACGCGCTGAACGTCATTTCGGGCGACGTCGCCAGCTCGCTCACCGCCATCAAGGCCGCGATTGCCGGCGTCAACGAGTTCATCGCCTCCACCGCCGCCGCAGTCGAGGAGCAGAGCATCGTGACATCGGATATGTCGGCCAATATGCAGCGCGCGTCGGCGGAGCTGGCGTAGACGCCATCTCCTTCATTTCCACCTCCGTCATCCTTCGAGGCCGCTGAAGAGCGACCACCTCAGGGTGACGGTTTGAGGGCGTGAGCGCTCGACTCCATTGCCAGTGATCGAGCCCTTTGTTCTCCGGGCCAAAGCGCAGTAAAAGGAGCCGCGCTCACGCGCCGCCCTCCCCGGACACAGGACAAATCAACCAATGCCGCAAGCCCCGCTAAAGACCGCCCTCGTCACCGGAGCCGCGCGCGGCATCGGGCTTGCGACCGCGAAGAAGTTTTTGGCCGAGGGGTGGCGCGTGGCGCTGCTCGACATCGAGGGCGAGTTGCTCGACCGGGCGGTCGCCGAAATCGACCAAAGCGAGGCGACGCTGGCGCTGACCTGCGACGTTTCGGACGCAGCCGCAGTGAGCGCTGCGATGACGGCGATCGAGCGGCGGTTCGGCCGGCTCGATGCGCTCGTCAACAATGCCGGCATCGCGGTGTTCGCGCCGCTGATGGAGACGTCCGAGGCCGATTGGCGGCGTGTGCTCGAGGTCAACCTCACCGGCCCGTTCCTCTGCACCAAGGCGGCGGTGCCCTTGATGCGCGAGGCCAATGGCGGCGCCATCGTCAACATCACCTCGATCTCGGCGGTGCGCGCCTCGACGCTGCGCTCGGCCTACGGCACCAGCAAGGCCGGGCTCGCACACCTGACCAAGCAGCTCGCAGTCGAGCTCGCCTCGCTGGGCATCCGCGTCAACGCCGTCGCGCCGGGGCCGGTCGACACGGCGATGGCGAAGCAGGTGCACACCAAGGAGATCCGCGCCGATTATCACGACGCGATTCCGCTCAACCGCTACGGCCTTGAGGAGGAGCTTGCGGAAGCGATCTACTTCCTGTGTTCCGCGAACGCGAGCTACATCACCGGACAAATTTTGGCCGTCGATGGCGGTTTCGATGCGGCAGGTATCGGCCTGCCGACGCTGCGCGGTCCGTAACGGGTAGTACATTGTGGGGTGGGGCAGGAATTGTAGGGTGGGCAAAGGCGCGCGAGCGCCGTGCCCACCACTTCTCCGGATTTGCGGTGACGATGGTGGGCACGCTACGCTTTGCCCACCCTACGAAAACCGAGCTCGTGGAGTGCTCCATGCGACGCGCTTTCGTCAAAGCCCTGATGCTTGCATTCGCACTTCTGGTCAGCACGCCCGCCGCCGCCGAAATCCGCATCATCCAGTCTCCGGGCGGGCAGGTCGGGCCGTTCCTCGATTTGTTCGAAAAGGTGCGCGAGAGCGGCGAGCGCGTGGTGATCGACGGCCCCTGCCTGTCTGCCTGCACGTTGGTGCTGAGCATCGTGCCGGGCGAGCGCATCTGCGTCACCAAGCGCGCCGTGCTCGGCTTCCATGCGGCACGCTCGGTGGACCGGCGCGGGCGCTTCTATGCAGAGCCCGAGGCATCCGAGGCAGTGCTTGCCGCCTATCCCGGCCCGGTGCGCGACTGGATCAGCCGCCACGGCGGCCTGAGCTCCCGACTGCTGCTGTTGAAGGGGCGCGATCTCGCCGCAATCTATCCGCGTTGCCGGTGACGATTCGCGATCACGCGCGCTCGCCGCCGGTGACGATCAACGATCGGAACCGCTGCACAATTCAGCGAGGGAACTTGCCGTCTAGAAAAAAACCTGGACGACCGGCGCAAGCTTCATGCTGACGCAGATGAGCATTCCCCAAAGAGCAAAGTTGATTTGTAGCGCCGCCGCCATCGGTCGCTCCCTTCCAAGTCACGTCCACCCCAGCTTGTACTTATTGTGAAATAGAACTAGCGATTTTGACGCGGAGTTCACAGCCTAATATTACGCCAGTTGTTGTGCGATGCGATCTGCATCATTTCACGAAGCGGCCTCACTGCGCTCGCAAAGTGATGCGAGAGCAAATCGCCATATTCAGCCGGCCGGGCCACGCCGTTTCCCTTGAGTTCCATTTCAACCGACGCGACGCAAACCTTCTCACGCGCATTTTGCGCGCCGCGCCAAGAGGTCCGGCATGATTCGACACGGCTTCGTCTTGCTCACTTTTTGCGCAGCGCTCATGGGATGCGCAGTCGCGCAGGAGCGTCGTCCGATCGCATGGGACGGCCTCGGCCGAGACCCCAACATAGCGCCGAACCGCCCGCACGTCACAAAGCAGCGCGTGACGAATCAGGCAGCCGCGACAAGCGATCCCAATCAGGAGCGGGAGAGAGTGCTCGGCACCTTGCGGCCATACTCGGAGGCCTGGTGGGCGGTGCATGACGAGATCGAAGCGGAGAACGACAAGCAGCTCGGCACCAAGCTCGTGATCTGCCCCAGCTGCGTTCAGTCGCCGCGGCAAGGCGAAGACGTGACGGGATCGCTCCGCTGAGACCGCTCACGATTGATCCGGACTTGACCCGTTGAATCCCCTCTCCCGCAAAATGGAGAGAGGGGACTGCGGCTCGTTAGATCAGGCAGGCGCTCGCGACCGTCACATTCCGTCCGCCGGGCAGTTCACCATCCAGGGAATGCCGAACTTGTCGACGCACATGCCAAAGCCCTTGGCCCAGAACGTCTTGCTGAACGGCATGTTGACGGCGCCGCCGTCGGCGAGCGCGTTGAACTTGCGCTCGCCATCCGCGGGATCCCTAACCGTGAGCGAGATCGCAAAGCCCTGCGGCTTGTGAAAATGCTCAGGCGGGGAATCGGAAGCCATCAGCACGCTGCCGTCGGGTAGTGACATCCGCGCGTGCATGATCATCTTTTCGCGCCCTGGCGTGGCGGGCACCTCCGGCGGTGCGTCCGAGGCGCGCATCATCGCATCGACCTTGCCGCCGAGAACCTTGGCGTAATAGTTGAACGCTGCTTCGCAATTGTCCTGGTAGAACAGATAGGGATTGAGCATCGTTTCTCTCCTTTTCGTTGGTCGTGAGGCTTATTGCTTCTCGGTGAGCTTCTTCAGGCTGGCGAGGCCGGCCTCGAAATCCTTGCCGATCATGCTGTCCATGTTGATGAACACCTGCATCACTTTCGACAGGAACGGGGCCGGACCGTACATCGCCCATGTGACCAGTGTGGCATCGCCTTGCGGCACAAAGGTGAATTCGGCGGTGTTGTGGCCTTCGAAAGGCCGCTCGAAATCGAGCTTGATGCGAAGCTTTGACGACGGGTTCGCCTCGAGGATCTCCATGTGGCCGGCCCCGACATTGTTGTTGCCGTCCCAGGCATAGGTCGCGCCCTTGCCGACCGCAGTTCCTCCAAAGATCCGCTTCATGGCGGGATCGCGTGTCTCGTAGGGTGACCAGGCGGTCCAGCGGTGGAAATCGGCGACCACCGGATAGATCGCGTCAGTCGGCGCCTTCACGGCGAGGCTGCGTTCGACGCGGAAAGTGTCGGGCTTGGTGAGGGCAAAGACGAGGATGCCGGCAAGTCCGGCCGCGAGGACGATGGCAATGACGGCAATGGCTTTCAGCATGAGGGGCTCCGTGGATACGGGCTTAGGACGAAGGAGGATGGCTGGGGCCGACAATTGATGGAATGAATTTTTCGATCGTCATTCCGGGGCGATGCGAAGCATCGAACCCGGAATCTCGAGATTCCGGGTCTGGTCCTTCGGACCATCCCGGAATGACGCGTGCCGCGTCACTTCGCCTTGGCGCTTTCCCTCGGCTTCGGCTGGCTGTCCCGGATCAGGCGATCGAGATGCATGCGGATGTGGGCGGCCTCTGCGGACGTGTTGGCGAGGGCGATGGCCCGATCGAAGGCGATGCGGGCTTCGTCGTTGCGGCCGAGCTGCATCAGGAAGGCGCCGCGCACGCCGTAGAAATGGAAGTAGTTGGCGAGCTTCGGCGCCAAGGGCTCGATCAATTCGAGCGCGGCTTGCGGCCCCCGCACCTTGGAAACCGCGACCGCGCGGTTGAGCGTCACCACGGGAGACGGCTGCACAAGCTCCAGCGCGCCGTAGAGCAGGTCGATCTGCGCCCAGTCGGTCTCCTCCGGCGTCGCCGCGCGGGCATGCAGCGCGGCGATTGCGGCCTGGATTTGATAGGGCCCGCTGCGGCGGTGGCGCATCGCCTTGTCGATCAGCGCAAGCCCTTCCGCGATCATGGTGCTGTTCCACAGCGAACGGTCCTGATCGTCCAGCAGGATCAGCGAGCCATCCGCGGCAAAGCGCGCGGCACTGCGCGCATGCTGCAGCAAGATGAGCGCCGTGAGCCCCATGATCTCCGGCTCGCTCGGAAACAGCCGGAGCAGCAGGCGCCCCAACCGGATCGCCTCCTCGCAGAATGGCTTGCGGATCTCGGCGGTGTCGCCGCTCGCCGAATAGCCCTCGTTGAAGATCAGATAAATCATCGCCGCGACACCGGCGAGCCGCTCGGAGCGCTCGACCGCGCCGGGCGCTTCGAACGGCGTC
>NZ_JALBGZ010000262.1:0-7904 GCF_023006515.1 Bradyrhizobium sp. PRIMUS42 | reverse complement strand
GGTCCCGAAGCCGGCCGGCGCAGCCAAGCCCGGTCAGAAGGGCGCCGCCGACCCGGTTGGCGACATCTGCCTACTCCCTGAGATTGCGGGGTTTGCCCATTAGGGCCGGCTGGAACAGCAGCACGGCCGCGAGCGTCGTCACCAGCGAGAGCGCCAGCAGCTTGCCCATGCTGGACGTGCCGGGATGGCTCGACAGCCACAGGCTGCCGAACGCGGTCGCCGTCGTCAGCGCGCTGAAGAAGATCGCGCGTGTCAGGCTGGTCTGGAGCAGGTTTGTTCTGCCCGAGCGCCAGGCCACGACATAATAGATCTTGAAGGCGACGCCGACGCCGAGCAGCAGCGGGAATGCGACGATGTTGGCGAAGTTGAGCGGCAGACCGATCAGCACGCAGATCTCGAGCGTCACGGCACCGGCCACCAGGAGCGGCACCAGCGTCATCAGCACGTCGACGAACCGGCGCAGCGTGATCCACAGCAACAGGCCGATCACCAGCAGCGCGTAGATGCCGGCGTGGATGAACGCCCTCACCACGGTATCGCCGGATTTCAGGATCGAGACCGGCCCGCCGATCGCGGTCGGCTCGGCAACGAGCACCGCCGCCGCAAATTTGCGCAGCGTGTCGTTGTCGTTGGGATCGCCCTTGGGCAGCGCCTCGACGCGGATAATGCCATCCTTGCTCTTCCAGGCGCTGACGAGATCGGGCGGCAGCGACTTCAGAGTGACAGGCTCGGCCTGCATCGCGCTTCTGAGCTGGTCGAACACGATCTTTATCGGCGTGACGAACACGTCCTGCGCCTTGTTGCGCGTGGCCTCGTCGCCATTGGCGAGCTTTTCGAGCGAGTCTGCCAGACGGCGCGAGGCGACCGCACCCGGGCCCTTCGCCTCACCCGCGGTCCGGCGCAGATTGTCGACCGAGGACTTCAGCGCCTCGACATTTTCCTGATCCGACGGCGCCGCGTCGATCTGGTCAGGATTGAGTGCGGGGTTCAGCACCTTGGCGCCCTGCGCGAGCAGCTTCAGCTTCGGCGGCTGGTCCTGCGGCACAAAGCTGTTGAGCGACATCACCCTGAGCACCTCAGGCACCTTCTCCAGCTTCGCCTCGACCGCCCTTGCCTGCTCTTCCGACGTGGTCATCACGTTGATGGCATTGGCGCCGGTGTTGGGGTCCTTGCGCAAATCCAGGAAGGTCGCGATCGATTCAGCGTGCGGGTTTCGCAGGTTCATCGGGTTGAAGTCGAACTTCAGGAAGTAGAGCAGCGGCAGGCCGGCGAGCGCGAGCAGCAGCGTGCCGCCGACGACGAGCACACGGTGCCTCTCCAGGAAGTGATCGAGCGGCGCCAGGAAGGCATAACCGACGGGCTCCTGCTCACCGGGCGGGTTCAACAGCTTCAGCATGGCGGGCAGTACGGTGATCGAGGAGAGGAACGCCACCAGCATGCCGACGCCGGCGATCTGGCCGAGCTCGGAGATGCCCTTGTAATCGGTCGGCAGGAAACAGAGGAAGCCAGCCGCGGTCGCCATGGCCGCAAGCGACAGCGGCACCGCGGAGCGCTTGGCGGCAAGCACCAGCGCGCCGGAGAGATCGTTGTGCTTGTAACGCTCCGAGCGGTAGCGGACGCTGTACTGGATACCGAAATCGACGCCCAGCCCCACGAACAGCACGGCGAACGCGATCGACAGCAGATTGAACGAGCCGACCATCATCAGGCCGGCAGCGGTCGTCAGCGCAAGGCCGACGAAGAGATTGACGAATACCGCGAAAATGATCTTCGACGAATGCAGCGCCATCCACAGGATGAGCAGCACGACGATGATGGTGCCGACGCCGTTGACGACGGCGCCTTCCTGGACGGTGGCATATTCCTCGTTGGCGATCGGCACCGGGCCGGTCAGCCGCACCCGCGCCTGGTATTTGGTCGCGAAATCCAGATCGGCGGCGGCCTTGCGGATCGCATCGGTGGCACCCTTGCCGGGCTCCAGCGCGTTGTAGTCGAGGATCGGCTTGAACTCGATGAAGGCGCGCTTGTCGGAATCCGACAGCGGCTCGTCGCTGACGAGCTCGCGCCATGAGAAGCTCGCATTGCCCTTGTTGAGCACGGTCTCGACGGTCTGCGCGATCAGGTTGAAAGGCCGCGCGGTGTTGTCGAGCTTGACCTGGCCGCGCTTGACGCCGGCAAGGCCCGTCTCCAGCGCGCCGGTCAGGCCGCGGATCGAGGGATCGCCGGCCATGATCTCGATCAGGGGCGCTGCGGATTCAAACTGGCCGGTGATCTTGCCGACCTCCTCGGTCGGCAGGAACAACAGGCCGTTCTTCTCGAAGAACTCGCCGCTGCCGAGCTGCTGCATCGACTGGAAGTTGGTCTTGTCGTCCTTCAGCTTGGCATAGAGCGCGTCCGACGCCGCGCTCGCCATTTCGGGGGTCTTGGCCTCGACGACCGCCGTGATCGTCGCGTCGCGGTCGAAGGCCCGGTCGAACTGCTGGTCGCGCTGGCGCCAGTCCAGATTCTGGGCAATCAGCGAATTGATGTCGGTGTTGATGGCGAAGTGCTGGGACGCGTAATAGCCCGCGGCCACTGCCAGCAGGAGCCCGAGAACGACGACGAGGGAGGCAAACCGGGTGCAGGCCCTGACGATGGCAACGACGACGCTTTGCAGCACTTCTTTTCTTTCTGCGGTTAACAGCTTGCCGGAAACGCCCGCTGTTTAACGGAGTTCCCAGGCGAAACCTATTGCTGTTTTGGGCGGTTCTCGCCGCACAAGGTTCGAGGTAAACGGCGGTAGACCGGGCAAAACCATGCGGGGCCCGTCGGTATAGCCGGGGAGTTGAGGCGGGAAAGTGACGAAGGACCGGGCACAGATGTCGCCCATCTTGCCTGCAGTGATCATCCTACTATATTACCTAGATCTACCTCGACGGGGCGCCCAGGTTTCATTCGACCTTTCCTTTTTGCCGATTTTTTGCCACAAAGTGTTGCGCCTCCATGCGCCGGAGCCCCGATGAGGGTGGGTGGCTACCGCTTGCGCGAACCAATGGTGCGGATATTGCAACTCATTGGTCAGTATCGGAGTGCCGCTGGGGACTTACGAAGCGAATTGGTGCAACTTGCGTGATGGGCGTCCAATGGAAGTTTATCTGGCGCAACCGCGCGGCTTCTGCGCGGGCGTGGTGCGTGCAATCGAGATCGTGGAACGGGCGCTGGAGAAGTACGGCCCGCCCGTCTACGTGCGCCACGAGATCGTGCACAACAAATACGTCGTCGAGAGCCTGAAGAACAAAGGCGCGATCTTCGTCGAGGAACTGTCCGAGGTCCCGCCGAAGGCGGTCACGGTCTTCAGCGCCCATGGCGTCGCCCGCAGCGTCGAGGAAGAGGCCGCCGCGCGCGACCTTCCGGTGCTCAATGCCACCTGCCCGCTGGTCACGAAAGTTCACAATCAGGGGAAGCGGTACATCAGCAAGGGCCGCACGCTGATCCTGATCGGCCATGCCGGCCACCCCGAGGTCGAGGGCACGATGGGCCAGGTTCCCGCCCCCGTGCTGCTTGTTCAAAGCGTTCAAGAGGTTAACGCGCTGACGCTGCCGGCAGATGCGCCAGTGGCCTACATCACCCAGACCACCCTGTCGGTCGACGACACCAGGGACATCATCGCGGCTCTTCAGGCCCGCTTTACAGATATTCAAGGCCCGGATATCCGGGATATCTGCTATGCGACACAGAACCGCCAATCTGCGGTAAGGGACTTGAGCAAGCTGGTCGACGTGATCTTGGTGGTGGGCGCCGCCAACAGCTCGAACTCGAACCGGCTTCGCGAAATCGGCACCGAGGCCGGCGTCGCGAGTTATCTGATTGCCGACGGCAGCGAGCTCAATCCGGAGTGGTTGAAGAATGCCAGGACTGTCGGCATCACGGCCGGCGCTTCGGCGCCTGAGGTACTCGTGGATGACGTGATCGAAGCGATGCGGCGGATCGGACCGGTCAAGGTCCAAGTACTGCCGGGCCGCGAGGAAAACATCGAATTCCGGCTTCCGGCCCAACTGGCTGCGAGCTGACCCACCCGAATTGAAAAGCCCAGAAAGAAACTTGTAATGGCCATCCCCTTCTTCAAGGAAATGCGTATCGGCGGCTATTTGCTCAAGCAGAAACTGCTTGGCCGCAAACGCTATCCGCTCGTGCTGATGCTGGAGCCGCTGTTTCGCTGCAACCTCGCCTGCGTCGGCTGCGGCAAGATCGATTATCCGGACGCGATCCTCAACCGCCGCATGACCGCGCAGGAGTGCTGGGACGCGGCCGACGAGTGCGGCGCGCCGATGGTCGCCATTCCCGGCGGCGAGCCGCTGATCCACAAGGAGATCGGCGAGATCGTGCGCGGCCTCGTTGAACGCAAGAAGTTCGTCTCGCTCTGCACCAACGCGCTGCTGCTCGAGAAGAAGCTCGATCTGTTCGAGCCCTCCCCGTATCTGTTCTTCTCCGTGCATCTCGACGGCCTGAAGGACCATCACGACAAGGCCGTGTCGCAGAAGGGCGTGTTCGACCGCGCCGTCTCGGCGATCAAGGCGGCCAAGGCGCGCGGCTTCACCGTCAACGTCAACGCCACCATCTTCGACGGCCATCCGGCCGAGGAGATCGCGAAGTTCCTGGACCTCACCGTCGAGCTCGGTGTCGGCGTCTCGATGTCGCCGGGCTACGCCTATGAGCGCGCGCCGGACCAGGAGCACTTCCTCAACCGCACCAAGACCAAGAAGCTGTTCCGCGACGTCTTCGCGATGGGCAAGGGCAAGAAGTGGAACTTCATGCATTCCGGCCTGTTCCTGGACTTCCTCGCCGGCAACCAGGAATACGAGTGCACGCCCTGGGGCATGCCCGCGCGCAACATCTTCGGCTGGCAGAAGCCCTGCTACCTCCTCGGTGAAGGTTACGCAAAAACCTTCAAGGAGCTGATGGACACCACCGACTGGGAAACCTACGGCACCGGCAAATACGAGAAGTGCGCGGACTGTATGGCCCATTGCGGCTACGAGCCGACGGCTGCGACCGCCGCCCTCAACAACCCGCTGAAGGCGATGTGGGTGTCGCTGCGCGGCATCAGGACCTCTGGCCCGATGGCGCCGGAGATCGACATGAGCAAGCAGCGCCCGGCGCAGTACATCTTCTCGGCGGAAGTGCAGAAGCGCCTGTCGGAGATCCGCAAGGACGAAGCCGCCGCCGCCGCGGAGAAGGCGGCGCGGAAGGCTTCGACGGCCGCGTAAGCGGACGCAATCGACTTTCACGACGAAGGCCCGGCCGCGATCGCGACCGGGCCTTTGTCTTGTGCGCCGTTGTGCCGCAAGATGAGCGGCCCGTGTCCCGGACGCGCTGCAGCGCTCTTTGCGCTGCTGCGCAGAGCCGGGACCCAGCAACTTCGTGCCGTGTCGATGCATGGGCCCCGGCTCTGCAGCGCACCGTCGAAGAGACGCTGCGCTGCGTCCGGGGCACGAGGCATCATTGTGTTGCTCGCTCTCTCCACGTCGTCATTGCGAGGAGCCCTTGCGACGAAGCAATCCAGAATCCTTCCGCGGAAAGATTCTGGATTGCTTCCGCCTTCGCCAAGGCTTCGGCGGACAAGTCGCTGCGCTCGCAATGACGGCGTATGTGGCACCGGCTTGCTTTTTCCATGAGCGCTCTCCATCGCAGACACGCACCTGCATTCCCGCGGCTTGTTTCGCCCGAGCTTTGCTGTTCGTTTCGCCCCTTGAAAGACCAGAGGGCGCAGGGAAGACCGGGCGCCGGCGGCACCCGCAATCCGTGCGCAAACAAAAATGCACACGGGGTGGATCACAGGTGTTGCCGGTCGCCCGGCCTTCCCTGCGCGGATGGTTTTAACGGTGTCCTTCGTGCTCTCCTCGGGGAGCGTTGCACTATTGCCCCCGTCGCCTCGCCGCTGATCGATGCGCGTGCCGGTCGGCCGCCACACCACGGCGAGATTTGACGCCAGACCCCCGGGCGCCGGGACCACACGACTTCTCCGTCCGCGGACGGTTTCGACCTGCTCGCCGGGGGCTCGCGTGTGCTCACCTCCGACGACGACCAAAACCGCTGTGACCACGCCGTGTCGTATCGCGCCGCGCCTGACTCACGGTTGCCCGCCCTGTCACCGCCTGTCGCGCCGGCGCTACCGCGTCCACCGCACCCCGACCCGCATCTCGTGACGATCGCGAAGCGCCCCTCTGGCAGGGCCGGGATGAGCGGTCTATGCCACAAATCCGAAATTCGGGAAAGTGGAATATTTTTGCCGAATGGGGTTGACGGGTGTCCGCCTGTTTTGCCCGACGGGTCATTTTGACACACCCTTGGAGCCCCTCCCACCGTCATGCTGGGAAAGCTGCTGTTCGCAAGGTTATCAACCACACGAGCATTCGAGATGTTCGACAAGACGCAAATTTTGCCCGAGACGGCGATGTTCGACCAAATCGACGCCATCAATGCGTACATCGATCGCGTCCGGGGCTTCCTCAAGGAGAGAATCGATTATCCACCCTCCGTCGGCTTCGGGCCACACTACCGGGCTTCGCGCACCCCCTCATGGCCCGCCTGTCTCGCCGCCTTGACGAGCTTGCGATCGAAAGTGACGAAGGCCTCGCAATGTCCCGATCTCGTCAGATGCAGCGCATCGGCGAAATCCATTCCCCTCTCGGCAAGGTCGAGCGCCGCCGCGACCATCGCGCCGTCTTCGACCATAACGGTCGGAAGTCCCGCGAAGGCACGAAGCGCGTGCACGACGTCCGCGGCCCGATAGCCGTACGCGCTTCGCAGCACCCATTCGACTTCGAGGAGCACCGTGACGGCGGCAAAGACCCTCTGGCCGTCGATCACGGCGCGGGCACGCGCGGATTGAGTGGCGTGATCTCGGGTCAGGTAGCGGACGATCAGATTGGTATCAATCGCGATCATGCCGGCGCCTGGCTTCGGCAAGCACGCTTGCGGCTGCACTCAGGAAACCAACTCGCGTCGATGGCGCCGCCCGTGACGACGATCTCGCAGCTCAAAAGAAAAGGCCCAGTCAGATGACCGGGCCTTTTCTTTGTCAGCCCGGCTGTTGCGCGCGCGTCAAATCAAAGACTGCGGAATGCGGGAGGAGCTTGAAAAATGGAGAGCGGAAATGCCCGGCAGCGAATGGATCTTTCGATCACCCCCTCGATAAACTGCGTCAGGCAACATGGAAAATGCTCATAGTCAGGGCTGCGGGCCTCGTTCACGACGATCGTCCAATCAGCCACAGCGTCACTTGTGAGCCAATGGATGACGTCTCCGTTATCCGTGATGCCTACGGGCAATAGGCCGCCTTTGATCGGGTGCAGCTTGAAAGGGACCTGTTCGCCGAACGTGTCTTGCAACGCATGCAGCACGTCCAACTGGCGCCTGGACTGCCTCGGCAGATTTAGCTCGGGTCTCGTAGAGAACGGATTTAGAATAGTCAGGAAGTCTCCGATCACGCCGCTCCCGTAGATGCCAACGAATCTCTTGAAGTCATCCGGGAATAGCACTCCCATGGCGTCTTCAATTGAGGCCCATTCGCCTGCTGCTTCCACGGGACGTCGTGGGGGCACCAATTTGCGCATGAGCGATTCAAGCGACATCCAATTCGCTCCCGGAAGGATCAAAAAGCGAAAAGGCCCGGTCGCACGACCGGGCCTGTTGTTTCGTCAGCTCGAAGACCCCGCTCAAGCCGCCTTCGACACCAGCTCTTCGCTCTCGATCAGCTCCGTGCCGATCAGATAATCCCGGCAGCCGCGAAGTGAGCGCAGCGCGCGGTTGAAGTCGATGCCGGTCGAGACCAGCGCATGCAGCGTTGCCGGATTGCGCACGATGCCGCGCAGCACGGCACCAAGGTCGATCTGGCCGTTCGGCTTGATCGCGGCGCGGGCGAG
>NZ_JALBGZ010000261.1:0-7925 GCF_023006515.1 Bradyrhizobium sp. PRIMUS42 | reverse complement strand
CCCGCGCCCGGCAATGGACCGCGCGAGGGCGCTGCCGGTGCGGGCGTCGCCTCCGACGGCGTACTGACCGCGGAATCAGCCGCACCGTTACCGAGATCGAAGAAGCTGGTGTCGATGCCGTGGCTATCGAGGAAGGCTCTGACGTTGGCGAGCTGCGACTTGAGGGTCTTGCTCAGCAACGAAGCCTGCTCGGCAATGGTGGCGCCGCCGAGATAGGCGATGCCGACGAGCATCAGGGCCAGCGCGGTGCAGACGATCGCGAGCCGCACCGCATGCGGCAGGGGCACGCGGCGGCCGAGCGCGATCGTCAGCGCGTTTAGACCGAGACCGAGCAGCATGCCGGTGAAGATCAGCAGCAGGGTGGCGGCGAAATACCAGGTGAAGGCGAGCAGCGCGGTGAACAGCACGACGCCGATGCCCCCGACCGAGATTGCCCAAGCCTGATCCCGAGCCTGGTCGTCGCGGGTCCGGAAGCGTTCATCTTTGGACATCGTCACATCGGGTCCTTTTCAGCGCGGCGCGCCGCACTCTCTCGACAAACGCGCTTCCGATCAAGTCCGCGTCGACGCGCTGGTTTGACGGCGGCGCGCCGGCGGTGCAGAGCGATGAGGAAAGAACAGTGGGGGCCGCTTGAGCTTCATCAGCAAATGGGTCGGTCTACTCGGGCTCCTGGCCGTGCTCGTGATCGGCGACCAGATCCGGATCAACCGGCCCGGCCACAAATTTCGCCTCACGGTCGAGGTGACGACACCCGACGGGATCAAGACCGGGTCCGGCGTTCTGGCGGTCGTGCCCGACCGCAACTATAACCGCGGCGGCCGTACCACGACGCGCGGGGAGGCGGTGTTTGTCGACCTCGGCCAAGACTTGGGCCAGGACCGCGGCAAAGGCAGGAATCTGGTGGCATTGCTGGCGCACCGGCAGGGCTCCAAGCTGGACTTCGACGACATCAACTATGTCGCGCTCCGCGCCTATGGCGCCGCGCGCGGCAACCGCGTCTCGTTCAACGATATCTACCGGCAGACCGGCGTCGTGCCGGTGCAGGGCGACCTCGTTCCCGTGCTCGTGAGCTTTGGCAACCCCAATGATCCCAAGACCGCGCGCCTTGTCGCCGCCGACCATGCCGAGGCGGTTCTGGGCGACGGCTATGCGATCCGTAGCCTCACGGCCGAGGTCGTGCCCAACGGGTTTTGGCCGATTGATTTCGGTGGGGCGCTCGGGGAGCCCGTGACGCGCGGAATCGACGCGAAATTGCCCTGGCTGACCGCGCCGGGCGATCCGGCGGCAATTGCACTGGAGGCCGCCGGCCTGCCTGCCGGGGGCGAGGCCCGGGAGGCATTTGCGCGAAAATAGCATTGCCGTCCCGCGTACCCTTCTGTTGAATTTGTTCCATCGGAGGGGCATGTTTGGGGAATCTTCTTCGGCGGAGAGGCACGGAACGACAGATGAGAAAGCCGGTCGTCGGCGTGATCGGGAATTCCCATCGCGTCGAAAATCGATTTCAGGTCCAGATGGTCGGCGAGCGAAACCTGCGCGCCGTGGCCGAGGTCTCCGGTGGCTTGCCGTTGATCGTCGCGGCCGCGCCCGACATCACTGATATCGGCGCGCTGCTCGACGTGGTCGACGGGATCGTGCTCACCGGCGCCCGCGCCAATGTCCATCCGACCCGCTTCAATGTCGATCCGTGTGAGCGGCACGAGCCCTACGATATCCATCGCGACGAGGTGGCGCTGGCGCTTTCGGTCGCCTGTGTCGCCCGCGGCGTGCCGCTGTTCGGCATCTGCCGCGGCCTCCAGGAGATGAACGTCGCCTTCGGCGGCTCGCTGCATCCCGAGATCCGCGAAATCCCCGGCCGCATGAACCATCGCATGCCCCGGCTCGAGAACGGCGAGATCCATCCCGATCCGACCGTCGTGTTCGCCGACCGTCACGACGTCGACCTGACGCCCGGCGGGGCGTTCGCAAGACTGCTCGGCTGCGAGAAGATCCGGGTCAATTCGCTGCACGGGCAGGGCATATTGGAGCCGGGCAAGCGCGTGCTGATCGAAGGCATCGCCGAGGACGGCACCATCGAGGCGATCCGCATCGCGGACGCCCCGACCTTTGCGCTCGGCGTGCAATGGCACGCCGAATACGATCCCCAGCACAATCCCATCAACCGCAAGCTGTTCGAGGCGTTCGGCGAAGCGCTGGTCGCAAGGCAGAAGGCGGCGGCATAGGGGACCCTCGTGTCCCGGACGCGCTGCAGCGTTCTGACGCTGCTGCGCAGAGCCGGGACCCAGCGCTGTGAACTCCGTTGCGATATGGGCCCGCGGCTCTGCAGCGCACCGCCAAGGGGCGCTGCGCCGCGTCCGGGGCGCGAGAGCACGAGTTTGGCGCTCCCTCTCTCCACGTCGTCATTGCGAGGAGCCCTTGCGACGAAGCAATCCAGACCCTTCCGCGGCGGCAGTCTGGATTGCTTCGCTGCGCTCGCAATGACGGTGCAAGGGGCATCGTCGGCATTCTCCAACTCTCAGCTTACTGGCAGACACGCCTTCGCAGTCTCGCGGCGCGTTTCGCCCGAGGCTTGCTGTCGTTCGGCGCCCGATGAAGGCCAAAGGGCGCAGGGAAGGCCGGGCGCCGGCGGCACCCGAGATCCGTGCGCTACGAAGATGCACACGGGGTGGATCACAGGTGATGCCGGTCGCCCGGCCCTTCCCTGCGCGGATGGTTTTAACGGTGTCCTTCGTGCTCTCCCCGGGGAGCGATGCACTATTGCCCCCGTCGCCTTGCGGATGATCGATGCGCGTGCCCGGTCGGGCCGCCACATCACCGCTGAGACTTGACGCACAGACCCCGGGCGTCAGGACCACACGACTTCTCCGTCCGCGGACGACCGGGCCGGATCGTCAGGGGCTGGCGCGTGCTCGCCCCCGGTGTCCAACCTGACCGCTGTGACCGCGCCGGGTCGTATCGCGTCGCCTGAGGACTCACGGTTGCCCGCCCTGTCATCACGCATGCCGCGCCGGCGCTACCGCATCCACCGCAAGCCCGGCCCGCATCTCGTGACGATCGCGAAGCGCCCCTTTGGCAGGGGCCGGGATGAGCGGTGTATGCCATAAATCCGAAATTCGGGAAAGTGGAATGTTTTTGCGGGCAGGGGTTGACGAGGTGTTTCGGTGTGTTGCCCGACGCCTCGTGGGCGGCTTGATCTTCTTGGGCGCTCGTCCTAGCCCAAAACGTCGAGGTCTGCCGCGGGATCGAAGCCGGTCGTGCTCGCCGCTGCGCTGCCAGCAAGTGACCCGGGCGGACCGCGCCGGATTGCGCTATCCTAATGCCGGGAGCCGCTTTATCGGGAAGACTTGTCGGGTGGGTTTGGCAGACACACCTAAAGTTCTGCCCAAGACCGAGGATGACCTTCATGAGCAGACCTGTGAAGACTGAAAGCGAACTGATCGCCATGGCGAAGGCCGAGTTGAAGGTCCACGCCGACTGTCCCGATGGCATGACAATTTCCATCCTTCGCGACGGTCATTCCTGGGAGTTTCGAGCCAGCGCTGATCAGGCCACCTCAGATCGGCCCGGTTACCCTGAATGCGTCGCCATGCTTGTCCAGATCGGCGATCATCTCTGCAAGCAGTACGACGTCGAGGGGTAGGCGTACCCGCAATTCGACCATGCCGCATGGGATCTCAGAGCATGCGTCCGAATACCATCGTCAGGCCAGCCGCGAATGACATGACGACCAGCAGGGGAATTGCTGTCTCGAAGAACGGAAGCGCCATCCATCGATGCGGTTGCCCGTTGCGAGGCAAGAACAACCAGAGGAGAGCAATTGACAAAACGACCAGGAGTGCGCCGATCACGAAATTCCCCTCTGGAGCAGCGATATCCGCGTTAAAGGCAGCCCGTCCGAGAATCGCGTTGCCTGCAGCCCCGCAGGCCAACCCATAAAGCACTGCGACCATGTTTTAGTCGTTGCTGCGCGAAATTGTCCATTTTCTTGTTGACCCGGAATTGGCTGACGGTAATTGTGCCTTGCTTCACGCGGCGGGCGAGACCTGAACATGTCTTGCCGAAAACCGACAACAAGAACGGGCGGAAGCATCAGGAGGGTGAACTAGCTCCCGCGCAGAAGTGGAAGGCTGCTGATACAGCGCCTGATCCTGCTCGTTTGGGGGGGAGCACTCAGCGAGCGGGGAAAAGGCATCGATGCGCCCATTGTTGGCGGTAAGTACGGCTATCGACTGGCTGAATGAAAAGGTCGGCAACGTCTGCAACATTCTGGTGCTCGCGGCCTGCGTGGTCAGCGCTGTAAATGCGATGATCCGGTATGCCTTCAGCTACAGTTCCAACAGCTGGCTCGAGACGCAGTGGTATATGTTCGCCGTCATCGTGATGTTCGGCTCGTCCTATACCTTCAAACGCAACGAGCATGTGCGCGTCGAAATCCTGTACCTCATGCTTTCCGAACGCGGCCAGCTGTGGCTCGACCTGATCGGGACATTGGTTTTCCTCGTCCCGGCGTGCCTGCTCCTCAGCTACCTCTCGTGGTCGATGTTCTACAACTCGCTCATCATCGGCGAGATGTCCAATAATGCTGGCGGCCTCCTCCGGTGGCCGATCAAGTTTGTCCTGCCGGCAGGATTTTTCATGGTGGCTTTGCAAGGTGTTTCGGAAGCCATCAAACGCATTGCGGCCTTGCGTGGTGAAGTCACCATCGAGGCGAAATACGAGCGGCCGACCCAATGATCACGATTGATATGATGCCGCCGCTGATGTTCGGCGGGCTGGTCTTCGCCATGCTGATCGGATTTCCGGTCGCTTTCACGCTGGCCGCTCTCGGCCTTTCGTTCGGCTTTCTCGCGATCCACGAAGGATTTTTCGGGTTTAGCTTCCTCCAGGCAATCCCCGAGCGCATCTACGGCAGCGTTCTGGCAAACGAACTGCTGCTGGCAATTCCATTCTTCACGTTCATGGGATCGATCCTCGAGCGATGCGGCCTCGCAGAGGACATGCTGGATTCAATGGGGCAGTTGTTCGGCCCCATTCGCGGCGGTCTCGGCTATTCCGTGATCATTGTCGGCTTCATCCTCGGCGCTATCACAGGCACCGTGGCGGCGCAGGTGATCGCGATGGCGCTGATCTCGATGCCGGTGATGATCCGCTACGGCTACAACATGCGCTACATCACCGGCGTGCTCGCGGCCTCCGGCACCATCACCCAGCTGGTGCCTCCCTCACTGGTTCTGATCGTGCTCGCGGATCAGCTCGGGAAGTCGGTTGGCGATATGTATCTGGGCGCCTGGGGCCCATCGCTGCTTCAGATCGCACTCTTCGCGGGCTACACGTTTGCTCTGAGCGTGATCAAGCCGGGTCACGTTCCGGCGGTACCCAAGGAAGCAAGGACACTCACAGGCTGGGCGCTCTGGCGCAAATGCCTTTTGGGCATCATCCCGTCCGCCGTCCTGATCTTCGTAGTGCTCGGCACGATGATGCTCGGCCTCGCCACCCCGACCGAAGCAGGCGCGATGGGCGCAGTCGGCGCGATCGTCCTCGCCGTCATCCATCACAAGGATTTCAGCTCGGCTGGTCACAAGGTATTGTTCGTCGGCGTTGCGGCCGCGGGTGTCGGTACCATCATCGGCATCTACTTCACGCCGAATCTGGTGTTCAAGATCGCCTTTGCGATTGCCTATCTCGCAGTCGCCTGGGTTTGCATCGAGACGATCAGGATTCCCGACCTCCGCATCCTGGTCAAGCAGGGCTACGAGACTACCATGCGCATCACCTGCATGGTGACGTTCATCCTGATCGGATCGACCTGCTTCTCGATCGTCTTTCTCGGCTGCAACGGTGGTGTCTGGCTGGAGCACATGCTGACGTCGCTGCCGGGCGGCGTCTGGGGCTTCCTGATCTTCATGAACCTCTTCATCTTCTTCATCGCCTTCTTCCTCGACTTCTTCGAGATCGCCTTCATCATCATCCCGATGATCGCGCCGATCGCGCAGAAGCTGCTCACCCCCGTCGTCGGGGCGGATGCGGCCTTGATCTGGTTCGGTGTCATGCTCTGCGTCAACATGCAGACCTCGTTCCTGCATCCGCCCTTCGGCTTCGCCTTGTTCTACCTGCGGGGCGTGGCGCCGAAGGAGGTCAAGAGCTCGGACATCTATTGGGGCGCGATGCCCTGGATCGGTCTGCAGGCGATCATGGTTGCGGTCGTCATCGCGTTCCCGATCACCGTCACCGGGCTGCTGGACGCTCCCAGGAAGGTGGATCTGGACAAGATCAAGATCGAAATTCCGGATATTGAGCTGCCACCGCCGCTTGATTTCGGCCAGCCGAAGAATTGAGGGAATATCTCTGCCCGGGATCGATCCGGGGAGAGATATTGGGGGGCTGCCGGCCGCCTGCGAAGGCATGCCCCTTTGCACGGGGAACAGCAGCCCCAATGGGGATTTTGCGACTGACCGATCGTCTGGTGGAGTAGACGGTCACCTCGTGCTGTGGCTAAGTTTAAGCCCAGAGCAGCATTAGGAGAGCCCGATGCCGTATTTCCCATCTGAACAAGACCGAGACCTCCGCATCTGCAAGGTGCTTGCCGACCTGTTTTGCGCAATTCTGCTCGGGACCTTTTCCATCGTGTTCTTCGGCTGGCTCGGCGGCATTGCCGCCTTCGTTATCCTTGAAGCTTGTCTGATCGGGCTCGACTGGCTCATCCCCAGCGCGGACGACGCGGCAGGAGTTGTCCGCTAAGGGCATCTTCAACGGCCGAACCTCGCTTCGTTCATTCCTGGCCGCCGGACGATGTGGGTGCGTAGGGCGGATTAGCCGAAGGCGTAATCTGCCGTTTTGATCGTTGGGACGCATGAATGCCGAACTACCGTCGTGCACTGGTTTCGGGCGGTTGCTGGTCTTCACCGTCAATCTGCTCGATCGAAAGCGAAGACTCCTCGTCGAGCATATTGACGCCCTGCGCGTAGCTGTTGCAGCCACACGTCGGGACTATCCGTTCAAGATCGATGCGTTTGTCGTTCTTCCGAACCACCTTCATGCGGTCTGGACGCTTCCGGACGGCGATGCCGATTTTTGGGCGGGGAATAGCAGCGCGGACGGTGACTTTGGCGAACGTGCGTGAGTCGCGAGCAAGCGGCGGATTACGCCTTCGGCTAATCCGCCCTACGAGAACCGGCTCCATGCATCGAATGCGTATTCCAAATCTCGGACGAATAAACCAATCGGTAGGAATTGATCCGCCTCTGTTTTTACGGATCTGATTTGTTCTTTGAGAACGAAGTGGAGTCAGATGCAGAACGAAAGCCGACGGATCTGATCTGCAAGGTTTATCCCTGCACCATCCGCTCCATCCGCCGCGCGCGATAGGCCTGCGGTGACATCAAAGTCAATTTCCGGAACGCCTTGCGAAAGCTGCTCTCGTCCTCGTAGCCGGCCGTGCGCGCGATGGCCTTGATCGGCTGCGTTGTCGTCTCCAGCAGCGTGCGCGCGTGCTCGACGCGGCGGCGCATGATGAAGGCCTGCGGCGGTTCGCGCGTGAGCTCCTGAAATTTCCGGTTCAGCGTACGCTCACTGAGGCCGAGCGCGCCGGCAAGGCGCTTGACCGTCATCGGGGCCTTGCCGGTGCGGCGAACCAGCAGGTCGGCTCTGGTCAGCAGCGGGTCCTGCGAGAGCAGATAGCCGACGGGCATGAAAATCGATTGGGTCCGCTGGGCCGTGTCGATGACGACGTAGTCCGCGCACAGCTTTGCGATCTCCTTGCCCTCGACCATCTCGATCAGCCGGAGCAGGAGGTCGACCCACGACATCGGCCCGGCCGCGCAGACGAGGCGGTCGGTCGCGGTGATAACAGCGTCGGCCGCGAGGTCGACCGCTGGATGGCGTTGCCGCAGCTCGCCTTGCAGCCACCAGGTGATGGTGGCGCGGCGGTT
>NZ_JALBGZ010000260.1:0-7949 GCF_023006515.1 Bradyrhizobium sp. PRIMUS42 | reverse complement strand
CCCGCGATCCGGCGCGTGCGCCCGATCAGTTCCAGGCTGACTATCAGGGCGACTACGAAGCCGACTATCAGGCCGAGCCGCGCCCGCAGGCGGTTCACCCCGTCAGGGCGGCCGGCAGGTCCAATGGCGCGGGCGGACCGCAGCTCCTGAAGCGGCCGGGTTTCCTGGCTGTGCATAGCGTGGAAAAGGCCTTCGGCAGCCGCCAGGTGGTGCGCGGCGTCAGCATCTATGTGCGCCGCGGCGAAGCGGTCGGCCTGCTCGGTCCGAACGGCGCCGGCAAGACCACCGTGTTCTACATGATCACCGGCCTGATCAAGGCCGATCGCGGCGCGATCGAGCTCGACGGCCACGATGTCACGAAACTCCCGATGTACCAGCGCGCGCGGCTCGGGATCGGCTATCTGCCGCAGGAAGCCTCGATCTTCCGCGGCCTCACCGTCGAGCAGAACATCCGTGCCGTGCTCGAAGTGGTCGAGCCCTCGCGCAAGAAGCGCGAGCAGCAGCTCGACTCCCTACTCGACGAATTCAACATCACGCGGCTGCGCAAATCGCCGTCGATCGCGCTCTCCGGCGGCGAGCGGCGCCGCGTCGAGATCGCGCGTGCGCTGGCGACGCGTCCGAACTACATGCTGCTCGACGAGCCCTTCGCCGGCATCGACCCGATCGCGGTCGGCGACATCCAGGACCTCGTCCGCCATCTCACCAATCGCGGCATCGGCGTGCTCATCACCGACCACAACGTCCGCGAGACGCTCGGTCTCACCGATCGCGCCTATATCGTCTATGCCGGTGAAATCTTGACCGAGGGTAGCCCGGATGAGATCGTCGCCGATCCGGACGTGCGCCGCCTTTACCTTGGCGAGGAATTCCGCCTCTAGCCCTTTTTTCCAATTCGTCAAGGCGTATACATCGGGCTGAGACTAGGATAAGCAAAAATCGGACCAACTTTTTGGGATCGGTTCTTGCTACATGGCGCTCACGCAGAGATTAGAGTTCCGGCAATCGCAGTCGCTGGTCATGACGCCGCAGTTGATGCAGGCGATCAAGCTGCTGCAATTGTCCAATCTCGATCTCACGACCTTCGTGGAAGAGGAGCTCGAGCGTAACCCCCTGCTGGAACGGGCCAATGACGAGGCCCCCGCGGGCGAGACCCCCACTGATGCCCGTCAGTACGGCGATGGCGATGAGGCCGGCGGCCAAGGTGATGGTCAGGGTGACGACGGCTTTGGCGGCAGTGCGGAAGGCTTCGAGCCGGGCCAGGAAGAATGGATGAGCAAGGATCTCGGCACCCGCGCCGAGATCGAGCAGACCCTGGACACGGGCCTGGACAACGTCTTCTCCGAGGAGCCGGCCGAGGCTGCGGCGCGCAACGCCCAGGACGCTGCGCCGACCACCTATACCGAATGGGGCGGCGGCGCCTCCGGCGATGAGGACTACAATCTCGAAGCCTTCGTTGCCGCGGAGTTGACCCTGTCGGACCATCTCGCCGAGCAGCTCTCGGTGGCCTTCACCGGTCCTGCGCAGCGCATGATTGGCCAGTACCTGATCGACCTCGTCGACGAGGCCGGCTATTTGCCGGGCGATCTCGGCCAGGCCGCCGAGCGTCTTGGTGCATCGCAAGCCGACGTCGAGAGCGTCCTTGCCGTGCTGCAAAAATTCGATCCGCCCGGCGTCTGCGCGCGTAACTTAAGCGAATGCCTTGCGATCCAGCTCCGCGAGCTCGACCGCTATGATCCCGCGATGCAGGCCCTGGTCGAGCATCTCGATCTCCTCGCCAAGCGCGATATCGTGGCCTTGCGCAAGATCTGCGGCGTCGACGACGAGGACATCGCCGACATGATCGGCGAAATCCGCCGCCTTAATCCCAAGCCCGGCATGAAGTTCGGCTCGGCGCGTTTGCAGACCATGGTGCCCGATGTCTATGTCCGCCCGGGTCCCGACGGCGGCTGGCATGTCGAGCTCAACAGCGATACCTTGCCGCGTGTGCTGGTCAACCAGACCTACTATTCCGAGCTGTCGAAGAAGATCGGCAAGGACGGCGACAAGTCCTATTTCACCGACGCGCTTCAGAACGCGACCTGGCTGGTGCGCGCGCTCGACCAGCGCGCCCGCACCATCCTGAAGGTTGCAACCGAGATCGTGCGCCAGCAGGACGGCTTCTTCACCCACGGCGTGGCGCACCTGCGGCCGCTCAATCTGAAGGCCGTCGCCGACGCCATTCAGATGCATGAATCCACGGTGTCGCGCGTCACCGCCAACAAATACATGGCGACAAATCGCGGCACATTCGAGTTGAAATATTTCTTCACGGCCTCGATCGCCTCGGCCGACGGTGGCGAGGCGCATTCTGCCGAAGCCGTTCGCCACCACATCAAGCAGTTGATCGATTCGGAAGCGCCCGCGGCGATCCTGTCGGACGACACCATCGTGGAACGCTTGCGCGCCTCGGGCATTGATATTGCCCGCCGCACGGTCGCGAAGTACCGCGAAGCCATGCGCATACCCTCCTCGGTGCAACGCCGCCGCGACAAGCAGAGCGCTCTTGGTAACGTCCTCTCCACCGCAATGTCCGATCGCTCCCGCAACACCGAACCGGCCTGATTGCACTGGCGCGAAATCGCGCTACTCTCGGCTCCCCTTTGCAACTGATCCAGGCACGCGCATGATCCGGAAAAGCGCACAGCGGTTTCCTCTCCCGACGAACGCGGAAAGGGTCCGTGGGGAGATCATGCGCAGGGAAGAACTTCAGCTGCGATGACGCGTCGTAGCAGCTGAAGAGCAAACCAAGCGAGGCATCCATGACTCTTCGGATTTCGGGCAAGAGCATCAGCGTCGGTGAGGCCCTGCGCGGTCGCGTTGCCGACCGCACCGACGAGGTGCTGCGCAAATATTTCGACGGCAATTATTCCGGCCACATCACGCTCAGCAAGGACGGCTTCGGCTTCCGCACCGATTGTGCCCTGCACCTCGATTCGGGGATCACGCTGGAGGCCGATTCGAACGCGCCGGATGCTTATGCCAGCGCCGACCAGGCGCTGGTGATGATCGAGAAGCGGTTGCGCCGCTACAAGAACCGGCTCAAGGACCGCTCCGCCCGCAAGGCCCATGTCGCCTCCGAAGCGATGGCTGCGCTCGATGCGACGAGCTACGTGCTGGAGGCGCCGGAGGGCGAGGACGAGGTCACCGTCTACAGCCCCGTCATCATCGCGGAGGCGACCACCTCGCTGAGGCCGCTGTCGGTCAGCGAGGCGGTCATGGAACTCGATCTCAGCGGAGCGCCTTGCCTGGTCTTCCAGCATGGCTCTTCGGGCCGGGTAAACATCATTTACCGCCGGGCGGACGGCAATGTGGGCTGGATCGATCCGCCGGGGGCCAAGGTCGATGGCAAGGCGGGCGGTTAGGCCGAGGCGGGACTCCGTACAATCCCGGCCCTTAACAATGACCGTGGCAAAGCCGCACGCGGGAGTTGGCACCGGGATTGCGTTGGAGTAGAAGCCCCCCACATCTGGACTCGGCAGGACTCTGGGCTAAGTCCTCCTCCTGCTTCATGTTATTGACGCCGGCCGAGCTTGGTCTATCAAGCTGGCCAAATCGGAACCTGACGGTTTAATTCACCTCGGAAAGCCTCCATGCCGATTACCGATCTGGTCGCACCCGAGGCGATTCTCCCGGCATTGAAAGTCAACAGCAAGAAGCAGGCTTTGCAGGAGCTCGCGGCCAAGGCCGCCGAGCTGACCGGCCAGAACGAGCGCTCCGTGTTCGAGGTGCTGCTGCAGCGGGAGAAGCTCGGCACCACCGCGGTCGGCTACGGCGTTGCCATTCCGCACGGCAAGCTGCCCAAGCTCGAAAAGATCTTTGGCCTGTTCGCACGGCTCGACCGCCCGATCGATTTCGAATCGATGGACGGCCAACCGGTCGATCTGGTCTTCCTGCTGCTCGCCCCCGAAGGCGCCGGCGCCGATCACCTCAAAGCGCTCGCCCGCATCGCCCGCCTCCTGCGCGACCAGGACATCGCCAAGAAGCTCCGCGCCTCGCGCGATGCCCAGGCGATTTATTCGGTGCTCGCCCTGCCGCCTGCGACGGCGGCTTAAAGCCTCCCGCCCGTTCGAACCCACCGCGCAACATCTGCGACTTAATTTCACGGCCGGGCGCTGTCGATCGGATTCCGCACGCGTCCGGCAGGGATTCGGCGCGGGAATTTCAACACATGACTTGCGGTTCGATCGGCCGGGTTTTCGGCCTGCTTTGCTCGGTCACGATCGCCGTGACGGCCGTGGCGCATGCTGACGAGGCATCCAACGATCGCGTCATCGCCGAGAAGACCGCGATCATCGCGGCGGAGCCGGCGAATGCGGCGGCTTACGAGCTGCGGGGAGAAGCCTATTATCTCAAGCGGGACTGGAATCGCGCCTTCGACGATTGCAGCGCCGCGATCCGGATCGACCCGAACTTCGGGCGTGCTTATCATTGCCGCGGCCGCGCCTATTCCGCCAAAGGCGACCGCGATCGCGCGATGACCGACTACAACGAGGCCATCCGCCTCGATCCCGACTATGGCGCGCCCTACACCTCGCGCGCCGAGGAATATTTCAACCACCGCGATTTCGATCTCGCGATCGCCGGCTTCACCGAGGCCATCGAACGCAGCCCCAAGCAGGCCTACCGTGCGCTCATGATGCGCGGGCAGGTCTATGCGGTGAAGGGCGACGCCGATCACGCCGCCGCCGATTACACCGAGGCGATGCAGCGGAATCCAGCCGCCGCCTGGCCCTACGAGCTGCGAAGCAACATTCGTCTCAACAAGGGCGAGGCCGATGCAGCCCTGGACGACTGCGACAGCGCCGTCCGTCTCGAGCCCGGAAGTGCCGGCGGCCATTATTGCCGGGCCATCGTGTTCCTGAACAAGGATGACACCGACGGCACCATCCGGGAGTTGGATGACGTCACGCGACTCTCGCCGTCTTTCCAGAAGGCCTATCGCATTCGCGCCGTTGTCCTGCACAGGAAGGGCGACGATAAACGGGCCCTTGCCGATTTCGACGAAGCGATTCGGCTGCAGCCGCGAGATTCAGAGGTCTACAACGATCGCGCCAGCGTGTTTCGCGACCTTGGACAGCACGACCGCGCGCTCGCCGACTACAACGAGGCGATCCGGCTCGATCCGAAAAGCCAGTCCGCCCTGGCCAATCGCGGCCTCCTCTACATGATGAGGTCCGACGCCAAGCATGCGCGCGCGGACTTCAACAGCGTGCTCGCGCTGCCGCCGACCGACAAATGGGCCGTGGACACGGCGCGTGAGGGGCTTGGCTTTGTGAAGTGATGGGCGAGCGGTGTGCGTCAGCTTCGATCAATCCGATAGTATGGGATCGCGCACTCAGAATGACGGTCGAGTGGCCGATACCTTACGCTTCCTGTCCCGTGCAGCATCCGGAAAATCCGTCCCCGGAGTGCTCGTCGGTCAATTTTGACCATGTATTCAGTGATATGCGCGTTCGCTGCGATATTCTGAATGGTCCTCTCTCCTGAGGCTACGGCGAAGGTTGGCCGCCACCTGGGGTTGCGCTGCCCGGACGAGCGCGCGCTGGTAACACTGTGTCCGGTCGGACACAGAAAAAGTGAATTGGTAACGGAGCTGGTGGCACACCTTGCGGGCTCCATTTGGCCCCTGCAATCTCCAGTAATCTGCCGGCAAGGCCTCCAATATTCAGCCGACTCGGCGGCAAAAAGCGGGTGGGGGCATGTCGAAACAGATTCCGGCGCATGGCGTGCCGCGCGTCCTTACATCGTCGATTGATCTTGATGCGTCGAAGCGGCGCGGCTCGCTGCTCGCGAGCACGGCGTGTGCAGGCGTGTTCGTCGCAATGATCGCCGGCCATCCGGGGAGCGCGCTGGCGCAATCCTGCTCGACCAGCGGATCCAGCCCGGTCACCGTGCTGTGCGACGCGCCCGGCAGCACGATCACGACCGCGAATACGACCAACAGCACCAGCCCGAACGCCGCGACCAACGACCGGGTGCAATCGTTCAATGCCGATACGATCGGCACCGTCACCGCCAACACCACCGTCAACGGGTTCGGTCTTCAGCTTGCTCCGACCGGCTCCGGCCGGACCATCACGATGACCAACAGCGGCATCGTGACGACGAACCAGGCGGCCGTCTCCGCAATCGGCCTTGTCGGCAACGGCGGGGCCGTCAGCTACTCGGGCAGCGGCAGCGTCATCAACACGGCCGCCGGCACGGCCCTCAGTGCCTCCAATACAGGCAGTGGCTCCGTGCTCGTCACGAGCGACGGCAGCGTAACCACCGGCGCCGGGGGCATCGGCATTGATGCTGCGACCAGCGGCACCGGCAGCGTGACCGTCAGCGGCAGCGGCAACGTGACGTCAGGTCTCGGCATCAGTGCAGTCGCAAGCGGTGGCGGCGACGTGACGGTGACCGGAAGCGGCACGATCACCGCGGGCGGCCAGGGTATTCACGCGACGGCATCAGGCGGCAACGGCAACATCGTGATCGCACGTGACGGCGTCATCTCCTCTGGCGGGATTGCCATCGTGACGTCGGTTGCTGGTGCGGGCACGTCGACCGTGACCATCTCCAGGGACGTGACGTCGAGCGTTGGCGAGGGCGTGTTGGCCATCACACAAGCCGGAACCAATACGGTGACCGTCACCAGCGGCACGGTCCGCTCAAACTTTCCCGGCTCGAACGCCATCAGTGTGGGGTCGAGCGCCGGCGGCGACATCAACGTCACGATCGGATCGGCCGCGACCTTGCGCACATGGAACAGTGGCGGCAGCGTCGGCGTCGACGCATTTTCCACGACGGGCAATGTCACGATCGCGAACAGCGGCACGATCATCGGTAATGTGGGTGGTGTCAGCACGTTCACGGGCGGCGTCTCGACGGTCATCAATGCCGGCAGCATCACGGGCCTCACCGGCACCGCGGTGAGCTTCGTTTCCGGAAGCAACAACCTTCTCGTGATGGACGGACCGAACGCAAAGCTCGTCGGCCTCGCCATCGGCCACGGCACGGATACCTTCCGTTTCGCGGGCAGCGGGAGCAACAGTTTCGACGTCAGCCAGATATCGACCGGTTGGGCGCTGCTCGACAAGACGGGGTCGTCCAACTGGACGCTCACGGGTACCGCGACCTATACCGGTCCGGTGACGGTGAACGGCGGCACCTTGTCGGTGAACGGCGATCTCTCCTCGGCCAGCAGCATCGCCGTGAATGCCGGCGGCACGCTCGGCGGCAACGGCACTCTCGGTGCCGTCGCCATCAATGGCGGCTCGCTGGCGCCCGGCAATTCGATTGGCACGCTGACAACCGCGAGCCTGACCATGACGGCGGCCTCGACCTATCTGGTGCAGGTCTCCGGCGCGATCTCCGACAAGACAATCGTCACGGGCATCGCCAGCATCAATGGCAAGGTGGTGGTGGATCCGCTGACGCGGGTGTCGGCGACGACGACCTATACCATCATGACCGCGGGCACGGTAAGCGGCAGCTTCTCCGGCGCCGAATTCCTCACCGCGAACAGCTTCGCCCGTAACGCGCGGCTGAGCTATGTCGGCAGTGATGTGCTGCTGACGCTCGATCCCGGCACGCTCTCGTCCTCGCTGCCGGGCAATGCCAACGTCAATCAGCGGAACGTTGCGGCCGGAATCGACAATGCGCTGATCGGCGGCGCTGCGATGCCGGCCAGCTTCAATGCGCTGTTCGCGCTCGCGGGCACTCCTCTGCTCAACGCGCTGACGCAGGCCTCGGGCGAGACGGCCACCGGCGCGCAGCAAACCACGTTCAACGCGATGAACATGTTCATGGGCGTGCTCACCGATCCGTTCGTTGCTGGTCGCGGCGATCCGCGTTCGTCCGGCGGTGCTGCGGGTTATGCGGCCGAGGACAGCGACGCGCTCGCTTATGCTGCCGGCCGCAAGCGCAGC
>NZ_JALBGZ010000025.1:0-26771 GCF_023006515.1 Bradyrhizobium sp. PRIMUS42 | reverse complement strand
AGGCGGTGAAGCGCGCCAGCAGCGGCGAGGGGCCGCCTACATAATCCGGATCGAGGCTCGCATCGAGCTCACCGCCGGGCTCGGCCAGGATCAGCCGCCGCAACAAATCGGGGCGGGCTTGCCCGACGCGGAAGCAGATGTGGCCACCGCGGGAATGGCCCATCAGGTCGACGGGGCCGAGGTCCAGCTGCTCGATGAAGGCGATGACGTCCTCGACATGCTGGGCGATCGAATAGGTGTCACCGAGGCCGTCCCAGCGTTCCGGGAAGAAGTGCCGCAGGCTGACGGCGATCACCCGGTGCCGCTGCGTCAGCGGCCCGAGCACGCAACCCCAGACTCGGAAGTCGTTCAGCGAGCCGTGCACGCAGACCAGCGGCGGGCGGCCTCTGTCTTCGCCCACGTCGAGATAGGGCATGTCGTAACCGTTGACGTGGAGGCTTTGCATTCTGGACTCGCGAGGCGGGGCGGAACTCCTGTGCAAGATTCCCGGAAACCGGGTGGATCGCAACTATTTCCAAGCCTAGATTTGGCGGGAGATGAAACTGGGGCATGCGACGCTAGCCAGGAACCAAGCGATGACCGACCAGCATTTTGCCCTGTTCGACACCAGGATCGGCCTCTGCGCCATCGCCTGGGGCCCGCGCGGCATCAACGGCACGCAATTGCCGATGGGCGGCGAGCAGAAGATCCGCACCCGCATCAGCCAGCGCCATGCCGAGGCGACCGAAGCCGAGCCGACCGCCGAGGTGCAGCAGGCGATTGATCGGATCGTCAAGCTGCTCGCGGGCGAGCCTGACGACCTCACCGACATCCCGCTCGATCTGGACGGGGTGCCCGACTTCAACCGCGGCGTCTACGAGATCGCCCGCGCGATCCCGCCGGGCAGGACCGTCACCTATGGCGATATCGCCAAGCAGCTCGGCGGCGTCCAGCTGTCGCGCGACGTCGGTCAGGCGCTCGGCCGCAACCCGTGTCCGATCGTCGTGCCCTGCCATCGTGTGCTCGCCGCCGGCAACAAGCCCGGCGGTTTCTCGGCCAATGGCGGCGTGGTGACGAAGCTGAAGATGCTCGAGATCGAAGGCGCGCTCGTGAACCACACGCCGAGTTTGTTCGATTGAGGCTTGTAGGGTGGATTAGCCGAAGGCGTAATCCACCACTTCTGGCGCCGCACGAAAAGAGGTGGATTACGCTTCGCTAATCCACCCTACGAATTCCGCTAGATCTTCGCGGCCGTCTTCGGCCAATATTTGTCGCGCAGATGCCGCTTCACCAGCTTGCCGGTCGGCGTGCGTGGCAGCTCGGGCTCGAAATCAATCGAGCGCGGGCACTTGATCGCGGAGAGGCGGCCCTTGCAGTAGGCGATCAGGTCCGCCTCGAAGGCCTTGCCGGCGCGGCTCATGTCGTGCGGCTGCACCACCGCCTTCACCTCTTCGCCCATCTCCTCGTTCGGCACGCCGAACACCGCGACATCGGCGACCTCAGGGTGGGTGATCAGCACGTCCTCGGTCTCCTGCGGATAGATGTTCACGCCGCCGGAGATGATCATGTAGGACTTGCGGTCGGTGAGATAGAGGAAGCCATCCTTGTCGAGATAGCCGACGTCGCCGAGCGTCGACCAGCCCTTGGCGTTGTAGGCCTTCTTCGTCTTCTCGGGGTCGTTGTGATAGGTGAAGGCGGGCGCGTCGGCGAAATAGACCGTGCCGATCTCACCGAGCGGCTGCTCCTCGTCGTTCTCGTCGAGAATCTTGATCTTGCCGACCACGGCGCGGCCGACACTGCCGCGGTGCTCCAGCCATTGCGGCGAACTGCAAACAGTGACGCCGTTGCCCTCCGAGCCGGCGTAATACTCGATCAGGATCGGTCCCCACCACTCGATCATTTTTGCTTTGACGTCGACCGGACACGGAGCGGCGGCGTGAATGGCGCCTTTGAGCGTGGAGACGTTGTATTTAGTACGAACGTCGTCCGGCAGCTTCAGCATGCGCACGAACATGGTCGGCACGAGCTGCGACTGCGTGACCTTGTATTTCTCGACCAGCTTCAGGAAATCTTCGGCGTCGAAGTGCTCCATGATGATCGAGGTGCCGCCGAGCACGATCGCCATCATGTTGAAGCGCAAAGGGGCCGCGTGATAGAGCGGCGCCGGCGACAGATAGGTGCTGTCGGCGTTCATGCCGCACATGTCGGCGCAGAGCACGCGCAGAAGCGGATTCGGCTCGTCGATCGCTTTGCCCTCGAACGCCTTCTTGACGCCCTTGGGCCGGCCGGTGGTGCCGGACGAATACAGCATGTCGTAGCCGGCGACCTCGTCGGCGATCGGCGTCGTCGGCTGCGCGGCGGCTTCCTTGTCGTAGGAGCGGAAGCCGGGCAGCGGCTCGTCCATCATGTAGAAGATCGGCTCGCCGGCGGCGCTCTTGATCAGGCCCTTGATCTGGTCGGCGCATTTCGGCGTGGTGATCACGACCTTGGCGCCGCAATCGGCGATGATGTAGTCGATCTCGTCCTGCTTCAAATAGCGGCTGATCGCGGTGTAATAGAGCCCGCTGCGCTGTGCGGCCCAGCACAGCTCCATGAAGGCGAGACGGTTTTCCATCAACAGCGCGATGTGGTCACCGGCCTTCAGCCCGAGCGAGCGGAACAGATGTGCGCCCTGGTTCGAAAGCTCGTCGAGCTCGCGATAGGTGATCGCCTTGCCGGTCCCGGCCATCTGGTAGGCGATCTTGTTCGGCGTGGTCTTTGCGTGGATGGAGGGGTGGGTCATGGCGTTTCCTCAAGCGCGAATGGCGAATAGCGAATTGCGAGTAGGGAGGAACAGAGCCGCTCTTCGCCTAGTCACCATTCGCTACTCGCCACTCACTACTCGCTCTTGTCTTTCCTACAGCCGCTCCACAATCGTCACATTCGCCATGCCGCCGCCTTCGCACATGGTCTGCAGGCCATAGCGCTTGCCGCGCTGGTGCAGGGCGTGGACCAGCGTGGTCATCAGCTTGGTGCCGGAGCCGCCGAGGGGGTGGCCGAGCGCGATCGCGCCGCCGTTGACGTTGAGACGCTCCGGATCGGCACCGGTGGTCTTCAGCCATGCGGTCGGCACCGAGGCGAAGGCCTCGTTGACCTCGAACAGGTCGATGTCGCCGATCTTCATGCCGGCCTTCTCCAGGGCGCGCTTGGTCGCGTGCAGCGGCGCATCCAGCATAATGACGGGATCGCCGCCCATCATGGTCATGTGATGGATGCGCGCCAGCGGCTTGACGCCGAGCTGCTTCAGCCCGCGCTCGTTCACCACCATGACGCCGGAGGCGCCGTCGCAGATCTGGCTGGCGCTGGCGGCGCTGAGCTTGCCGTTCTCGGCGATCAGCTTGACGCCCTTGATACCTTCGAGTGTGGCATCGAAGCGAATGCCTTCGTCGATGTGGTGGGTATCCTTGGAGCCGTCGGCCCGGGTGATCTCCAGCGGCACGATCTCCTTCTTGAAGTGGCCGGCTTGCGTCGCCGCGATCGCGCGCTGATGGCTGTTGTAGGAATACTGATCGAGCTCGTCCTTGGAGAGGCCGTATCGCTCGGCCATCATCTCCGCGCCGGTGAACTGGCTGAACACGATGTTGGGATACTTCGCCTCGATGCCCGGGCTCTTGTAATTGCCAAAGCCGTTCTTGGCCGGAAGCTGCGACGAAAGGCCCATCGGCACGCGCGTCATCGATTCCACGCCGGCGGCGATTACGACGTCCATGGTGCCCGACATCACGGCTTGGGCCGCGAAATGCAGCGCCTGCTGCGAGGAGCCGCATTGGCGGTCGATCGAGGTGCCCGGCACGCTCTCCGGCAATTTCGACGCCATGATCGCGTTGCGCGCGACGTTATTGGACTGCTCGCCGACCTGCATCACGCAGCCCATGATCACGTCTTCGACCAAGGCGGGATCGACCTTGGTGCGATCGACCAGCTCGTCCAACACCTTGGCGGCGAGATCGGCCGGATGCCAGCCGGCGAGGCGGCCCCCCTTGCGCCCGCCCGCGGTGCGCGCAGCGGCGACGATGTAAGCCTCGGCCATTCGGTCTCTCCCTGAATTCTTGATTGGGTTGGTTGTCGGGGACGGATTTAAGGGACGGGCGATCGTTTAGTCAATCGATCAATTAACTCTTGTGATGAGGCGCTGCTTGGGCTTATCTGCGCCCCGCTTCGAGCGGCGAACAGGGATCTTCCGTGGCCACCAGCGTACCGAACAGGCTCCCCAGCGGGAAGAATTCCACGGCGGAGAAATTGCTCGTGGCCGCGAGCGAGTTGATGATCGAACGCTCCTCGATCGAGATCTCGCTCTCCGACATCGCGCAAAAGTCGGGCGCCAACGCCGCGCTGGTCAAATACCACTTCGGCAACAAGGACGGCCTGCTGCTTGCGCTGCTCGCGCGGGACGCCGCAACCGAGATGTCCAATCTCGAATATCTGCTGGCGCAGCCGATCACGGCCACGGCGAAGCTGAAGCTGCATATCGGCGGCATCATCCGGGCCTATCACCGGTTCCCCTACATGAACCGGCTGATCCACTATCTGCTGCATGAAACCAGCGCCGGCTCGGCCGACGAAGTCTCGAAGTTCTTCGTCGCGCCTCTGCTCGATTTCCACCGCCGCCTGCTCGCCGACGGTGTCAGCCGCGGTGAGTTCCGGCAGACCGATCCGGTGCTGTTCTACACCAGCCTGATCGGCGCCTGCGATCATCTGTTCTTCGGCCGGCATGCGATGTCTCGCGCGACCGGCGTCGGCCCGGTCACCGACGACGTCTGCCGGCAATACATCAAACACATGGAAACGCTGATTTGCGGCGGCATCCTCATGCAAGCCGAGGAAGCTGTCGCTGCCGGATGATCCGGCTGAACGCCCAAAGTCCAGAGAAGAAACGCCCAAGGAAAGGTACAAGCATGCAGTTGAAAGATGTATCCGTTCTCATCACCGGCGGTGGTTCGGGTCTCGGTGAGGCGACCGCTCGCGCCATGGCGGCCAAGGGCGCCAAGATCGGCGTGATCGACCAGAACAAGGACAATGCCGAGAAGGTCGCCGCCGAAGTGAAGGGCATTGCGCTACACGCCGATGTCACCAGCGAAGAGCAGATCAAGGCGGCGATCGCCAAGGCGGAAGCCGCGCACGGCGTCGCGCGCGTGCTGATGAACTGCGCCGGCATCGGCGGCTCGCAGCGCATCGTCGGTCGCGACGGGGTCTATCCCTTGGAAAAGTTCGCGCGCATCATCAACGTCAACCTGATCGGCACCTTCAACTGCCTGCGCCTGTTCGCCGAGCGTCTCGTCACGATCGAGCCCGTCGGTGAAGAGCGTGGCGTCATCATCAACACCGCCTCAGTTGCCGCTTACGAAGGCCAGATCGGCCAGATCGCCTATTCGGCTTCGAAGGGCGGTGTCGTCGGCCTCACCCTGCCGGCCGCGCGCGATCTTGCCAGCCAGAAGATCCGCGTCAACACCATCGCGCCTGGCCTGTTCTTCACGCCCCTCTTGATGGGTCTGAACGAAGAGGCGCGCAAGAGCCTCGGTGCCCAGGTGCCGCATCCCTCGCGCCTCGGAGATGCCGCCGAATACGGTTCGCTCGCCGTGCACATCGTCGAGAACCCGATGTTGAACGGTGAGACCATCCGCCTCGACGGCGCGATCCGCATGGCGCCGCGGTAGCTACTTCCTTCTCCCCTTGTGGGAGAAGGTGCCTTGCGAAGGCAAGGCGGATGAGGGGTTTCTCTCCGCGGAGACAGACCCCTCGCCCAAGCGAACTCTGGGCTCACAGCGTGCATGCCCTCTCCCACAAGGGGAGAGGGCGCAATAATAGCCATCTCACGCGCGGCAAGTGCGAGGCCCCCATGTCCCAACCGCTGCTGATCGAGCATGACGACGGCGTCGATCGGGTGACGCTCAATCGCCCGGCTAGCCTCAACGCCCTCGACCCCGCGCTGATCGACGCGCTCAACGTCTATTTCCAGGGGCTGCAGCGCAATCGCGACACGCGCGTCGTCGTGCTGAAGGGGGCTGGCAAGAATTTTTGCGCGGGCCTCGATCTCAAGGCGGCAATGGCTCGCCGCGCGGGACAGCAGGAGCCGCCTGGCGTCACGGAGTCGCTCGACTCGCAGCGCCGCATTGCCGACATCGTGATGCTGATGCGTCGCTGCCCGCAGCCGATCCTCGCGCTGGTGCAGGGCGCGGCGGCCGGCGGCGGTTTTGCGCTGGCGCTTGCCTCCGACATCCGTATCGCGACGAAATCGGCTCGGATGAACTGTGCCTTCATCAAGCTCGGCCTCGGCGGCTGCGACATCGGCACCAGCTACTTTCTGCCGCGCCTTGTCGGCGTATCCGTGGCATCGGAACTGATCCTCACCGGTCGCTTCATCGGCGCCGAGCGCGCGCTGGCGGTCGGTCTGGTCTCTGAGGTCGTTGACGAGGACCAACTCGCTGAGGCGGCCGAGCCGTATATCGAGGCAATGATCACGGCTTCGCCCGTGGGCCTGCGTCTATCCAAGGAATGCCTCAACATCAGCGTCGATGCCGGCTCGCTGGAAGCTGCGATCGCAATGGAGGACCGCAACCAGGTCCTGTGCAGCCGTTCCGAGGAATTTTCGGAAGGCGTCAGGGCCTTCCTTGAGAAGCGAAAGCCTGTCTATATCAAGCGCTGAACCAGAACGATCCGCAAAGGACGATAATTCCGGGAGACGCAAAATGAGTGGAAGCGCGGCGGCTGTGATGACGAAGCCCGCCTTTCGCAAGATCGAGTGGCTCGCACGCGACATCGACGTCGAGCGGCGCGCCGACGGCACGGTGGTGCTGAAGTCGCGCATTCCACTGCAAGCCTACGAGAACCACATTCCAGCTTCGCTGGCGAGGTGGGCGAAGGAAGCGCCGGAACGCATCTGGCTTGCCCAGCGCGGCGGCGCAAGCCGCGAATGGCGCAAGGTGTCCTATGGCGAAGCCAAGCGCACGGTGGATGCTCTGACGCAAGCCCTGCTCAATCTCGATCTCGATGGTCGCCCCGTTGCGATCCTCTCCGGCAATTCGATCGAGCATGCGCTGATGACGCAGGCCGCGATGCAGGCGCGTTCGCCCGCGGCGCCGGTGTCGCCGGCCTATTCCCTGATGAGCCACGATCACGTCAAGCTGAAGTACCTGTTCGACCTGATCAAGCCGGCCGTGGTGATGGTGCAGGACGGCCCGACCTTCGAGAAGGCCCTGAAGGCGCTCGATCTCGCCGGCGTCACCGTCGTTCACGTCGCGCGACCCTGCGACGGCATCAAGAGCGTCAGCTTTGCCGAGCTTGCGGCAACGCCGGTGACTGCCGAAGTCGACGCCTCCATCGCACAGATCACGCCGCAGACCGTCGGCAAGCTGCTGTTCACATCAGGCTCGACCGGCATGCCCAAGGCCGTCATCAACACGCAGCAGATGATGTGCGCCAATGCCGCGATGATGATGCAGGTGCGGCCGCGTTCGCCTGATGGTCCTGTCGCGACCATGCTGGACTGGATGCCCTGGAATCACACCATGGGCGGCAATGCGGCTTTCCACCCGATCCTGGTCGATGGCGGCACGCTCTATATCGACGACGGCCGCCCGATGCCGGGCCAGTTCGAGGAGACGCTGCGAAACCTGCGCGAGATCTCGCCGACCTATTACGCCAACGTGCCCGCCGGCTATGCCGCGCTCGCAGCCGCCATGGAGAAGGACGATGCGCTCTGCCGCTCGTTCTTCAAGAATCTCTCGATCATGGCCTATGGCGGTGCGAGGTTGCCCGACGATCTCTACGACCGCATGCAGGCCCTCGCGGTCAAGACGACCGGCGAGCGCATCGTGTTCTACACCGGTTGGGGCTCGACCGAGACCGCGCCGACCTCGACCGGCACCTATTGGGATACCGAGCGCGTCGGCCTGATCGGCCTGCCGTTCCCCGGCGTCGAGTTGAAGATGGTGCCGTGCGGCTCGAAGTACGAGCTGCGTCTGCGCGGCGTCAACGTCACGCCGGGCTATTTCGGCCAGCCTGATCTGACGAAGAAGATGTTCGACGAGGAAGGGTTCTACTGTATCGGCGACGCCGGCATTTTCGTCGACGATGCCGATGCGGTGAAGGGCATCATCTTCGCCGGTCGCGTGGTGGAAGACTTCAAGCTGACCACCGGCACCTTCGTGCATGTCGGCTCACTCCGGACCGACGCGATCGCTGCGGCGACGCCCGTGGTGCACGACGCGCTGGTCGCGGGGCAGGACCGTCCGTTCATCGGTCTGCTGGCCTGGCCGAACCTGCATGCCTGCCGGCAACTCGTCGGCAATCCCGATCTGAGCTTTGCGGAAGCGGTGAAGCATCCCGAGGTGCTCGCCTGTTTCAGGCGTGGTCTGGAAGCGCACAACAGGGAATGCGAGGGCGCCAGCAGCCGCATCATCGCGCGCGCGATGCTGATGGTCGAGCCGCCCTCGATCGACGGCAACGAGCTCACCGACAAGGGCTACATCAACCAGCGCGCCGGCCTCGAGCGCCGCGCCGCGCTGGTGGAGCGGCTCTATGCGGATCAGCCGGATGAGGACGTGATCGTGCTGCGATGAGTGCGCCTCTCTCTCACCTCGTCATTCCGGGATGCGCCGCAAGGCGCAGCCGCTCCGCGCGCCCCCGGAATGACGGTGCCAATAAATGACAACGAATAAACAAAGGTAGCCCGCCATGAACTTTGATTTCTCCGACGATCAGAAACAGCTCCGCGATCAGGCGCGCAAGTTCCTCGCCGAAAAATGCTCGCCCAAGGCCGTACGCGTCGTGCTCGACGGCAAGGCGCCTTACGACAAGGAGCTCTGGAAAGGCCTCGCGGAGATGGGTTTTCTCGGCGTAGCGATCCCTGAAGAGTTCGGGGGCGCGGGCGCCGGCCATCTCGAGCTCTGTGTGATTGCAGAGGAAATGGGCCGCGCCAATGCGCCGGTGCCATTCTCCTCGACGGTTTATCTCGCCGCCGAAACGTTACTGATCGCGGGCAGCGACGCTCAGAAGAAGAAATGGCTACCCGCGATTGCCTCGGGCGAGGCGATCGGTACGCTGGCGCTGTTCGAGGGCAAGGGCAATCCGTCGCCGAAGAACGTCAAGCTCACTGGTGCGAACGGTTTGCTCAACGGCGTCAAGAAGCCGGTTGCCGACGGCGCCGTCGCCGATTTCGCGGTGGTCGCCGCGCGCAACGGTTCGAGCGGTCGCGACAGCGATATCTCGCTGTTCCTGGTCGATCTCAAAGCCGGCGGCGTCGAGGTCAAGAGTCTGACCAATCTCGATCCGACCCGCGGGCAGGCCGAACTCACCTTCAAAGACTGCAAGGCCGAGCCGCTCGGCGCAGCCGGCGAAGGCTGGAGCATCCTCACCCAGGTCCTCGATCGTGCCGCGGTGCTGTGCGCGTTCGAACAAGTCGGCGGCTCCGACCGCGCGCTGGAGATGGGCCGCGACTACGCGCTCGACCGCATCGCCTTCGGCCGCCAGATCGGCTCGTTCCAGGCGGTCAAGCACATGCTGGCCGACATGTATGTCTCGGCGACGTTGGCGCGCTCCAACAGCTATTACGGTGCCTGGGCGCTCTCGACCAATGCGGCCGAACTGCCCGAAGCCGCGGCCGCCGCGCGGATCAGCGCGACGCAGGCGTTCCAGCATTGCGCCAAGAACAACATCCAGGTTCACGGCGGCATGGGTTTCACCTGGGAGTTCGACTGCCACATGTACTACCGCCGCGCCAATGCCATGGCGCTCGGCCTCGGCAGCCTGTCCTATTGGGAAGATCAGTTGATCGACCGCATGCGCAAGAAGAACGCGGCGTGACGTGGTCGTCATTCCGGGGCGCCGCAAAGCGGCGAACCCGGAATCCCGAGATGAGTGAATAACGTCGAGATTCCGGGTTCGCGCTGCGCGCGCCCCGGAATGACAGAAAGAAAAGACCATGAACTTTGACGACACCCCGCAGGAAGCCGAATTCCGTGCCACTGCGCGCGCCTGGATCGCGGCGAACGCGCCCAAGCAATATGAAGAGGAGCTGCGAAAGTCCTCGCTCGGCCGCACCGTGCTCAAGAATGCCGACATTCTCGAGGTCGCAAAAGCCTGGCAGAAGAAGAAGGCCGACGCCGGGTGGGCCTGCCTGCACTGGCCGAAGGAATATGGCGGGCGCGGATCGTCGCCGATCGAACGCGTGATCTGGCAGCAGGAAGAGGGGCCGTTCGGCCAGCTGTCCCGCATGTTCATCATCGGTCACGGCATGTGCGGGCCAACCATGATGGCGTTCGCGCGCGAGGAGCATAAGCGCACCTATCTGCCGCCGCTCGCCTCCGGTGAGAAGGTCTGGTGTCAGCTTTTTTCCGAGCCCGCCGGCGGCTCGGACGTCGCGGGCCTGCGCACGCGCGCGGAAAAGGACGGAGACGATTGGGTCATCAACGGCCAGAAGATCTGGACCTCTGGCGCGCATTATTCCGACTACGGCATTTTGCTCACCCGCACCGATCCAACCGTGCCCAAGCACAAGGGCCTCACCATGTTCTTCCTGGACATGAAGAGCCCCGGCGTCGAGGTCAGGCCGATCAAGCAGGCCAGCGGGGCCTCGGATTTCAACGAGGTCTATTTCACCAACGTTCGCATTCCCGACCATCAACGTCTCGGTGAGGTCGGTGACGGCTGGAATGTCTCGCTGACCACGCTGATGAATGAGCGCAGCGCGATCGGTGCGGCTGTCTCGACCGGTTTCCCTGAATTGTTCGAGTACTGCTCCAGCCTGATGCTCGACGACGGCCCGGCGATCGAGGATCGCGCGGTGCGCTCGAAGCTCGCCAACTGGGCGGTAAAGGCGAGCGGGCTGAAGTACACCAGCATGCGCGCGATCTCGGCGTTGTCGAAAGGCGAGCGGCCGGGGCCGGAGAACTCCATCGGCAAGCTGGTGGCGGGCTCGATGATCCAAGATGTCGCGACTTACGCGCTCGATCTGCAGGGTGCGAACGGCGTGGTCAGCGGCGAGGATGCCGAGCTCGCCGGCCGTTTCCAGGCGATGCTGCTGCGCGCGCCGGGCACCCGCGTCGAAGGCGGCACCGACGAGATCATGCGCAACATCATCGCCGAGCGGGTGCTGGGCCTGCCCGGCGATATCAGGGTCGACAAGGACGTGCCGTTCAACAAGATCCCGACGAAGGGGAGAGGTTGAGACTGTAGGGTGGGCAAAGGCGCGGTACGCTCCGTGCCCACCAATTCTATCGCGAACGAAAGGTGGTGGGCACGCTTCGCTTTGCCCACCCTATGCATCGAGCAAGGATTGTGAGGTCCGCCATGAATTTCGACGACACCCCGCAGGAAGCCGCATTCCGCGAGACCGCGCGCAAATGGGTCGAGGCCAATGCGCCAAAGGAGCTGCACGCCGAGCTGTCAAAATCCTCGCTCGGCCGCATCCGGCTCGCCCAGCACGACATCGTCGATGTCGGCAAGGCCTGGCAGAAGAAGAAGGCCGAAGGCGGCTGGGCCTGCCTGCACTGGCCCAGGGAATATGGCGGCCGCGGCGCCACGCCGATCGAGCGCGTGATCTGGCAGCAGGAGGAGGGCGTCTACGGCAAGCTGACGCAGCCGTTCCAGATCGGCGAGGGCATGTGCGGCCCGACCGTGATGGCCTTCGGCAGCGAGGATGCCAAGCGCCGCTATTTGCCGAAGCTCGCCTCGGGCGAGGAGATCTGGTGCCAGCTGTTCTCCGAACCGTCGGCCGGCTCCGACGTTGCGGGATTGCGCACCCGCGCGGAGAAGAAGGGCGACAATTGGATCGTCAACGGCCAGAAGATCTGGACCTCGGGCGCGCATTATTCCGACTACGGCCTCCTGATCGCGCGCACCGATCCGAACGTGCCCAAGCACAAGGGCCTGACCATGTTCTTCCTGGACATGAAGAGCCCGGGCGTCGAGGTCCGTCCGATCAAGCAGGCCAACGGCATGCAGGAGTTCAATGAGGTCTATTTCACCGACGTGGTGATTCCGGACAGCCAGCGGCTCGGCGCCGTCGGCGAGGGCTGGAGCGTATCGCTGACCACGCTGATGAACGAGCGCATGTCGATCGGCTCGCGGCTTGCGACCGGCGTGCCTGAGATGTTCGAGTTCTGCTCCAATCTCATGCTGGAGGATGGACTTGCGATCGACGATCCTGCCGTGCGCTCGAAGCTTGCGAGCTGGGCGGCGAAGTCGAGCGGCCTGAAATACACCAGCTACCGCACCATCTCGGCCCTTTCGAAGGGCGAGCGGCCGGGCCCGGAGAACTCGATCGGCAAGCTGGTGTCGGGCATGATGCTTCAGGACATCGCGACCTACGCGATGGACCTCCAGGGCGCGGCCGGTGTTCTCACAGGCAGCGACGAGGAGACCGTGCAGGGCCAATTCCAGCAGATGCTGCTATCCTCGCCCTCGATGCGCATCGCCGGCGGCACCGACGAAATCCTGCGCAACATCATCGCCGAGCGGGTGCTGGGCCTGCCCGGCGACATCCGCGTCGACAAGGACGTGCCGTACAACAAGATCCCGACCAAGGGGCGGTGATTTCACCTCTCGCTGTATCTCGTAGGGTGGGCAAAGCGAAGCGTGCCCACCATATGCAGATGCTCCGGGGTAAGTCTGTCGGTGGGCAGCGCGCTACGCGCCTTTGCCCACCCTACGAAGAGCGCGAGCTGATCCATGGACGCTAAAGTCAACCAGAACGACCGCATCGGCGTGCTCGAAGAACTCCTCAACGAGCGCTATTCCGTCCGCGCCTTCCTGCCCAAGGAAGTCGACCGCGCGACCATCGAGCATGTGCTGACCACCGCGCAGCGCACGGCGTCATGGTGCAACAGCCAGCCATGGCAGGTCGTCATCGCCAGCGGCGATGCCAAGGAGCGCTTCCGCCAGGCGATCTACAAGGAGGCCTCGGGCGGTCTCGGCGACGACTACGATTTCACGCCGCCGCGCGAATATGTCGGCGTCTATCTGGAGCGCCGCCGGGAAAGCGGTTTTCAGCTCTACAACACGCTCGGCATCGCCCGCGGTGACAGAAGCGCCTACGCCAAGCAGGCGCTGGAGAACTACAATTTCTTCGGCGCGCCGCATGTCGCGATCGTCCACACCAACGAGCCGCTCGGCATTTATGGTGCGATCGATTGCGGCGCTTATGTCAGCAATTTCATGCTGGCCGCGCAGGCGCTCGGGCTCGGCACGATTCCGCAGGCCGCACTCGCGCGGCATTCCGGCCTGATCCGCCGCCACTTCAATCTGCCCGACGATCGCCGCGTCGTCTGCGGCATCTCGTTCGGCTATGCCGACGACGACCACAAGGTCAACAGCTACCGCACCTCGCGCGCGGGCGTGGCTGACACCGTGACCTTCGTGGACGAATGATCGAGGGCCGCCATCTTTCGAACACGTGAAGGCGGCCGCGGAAGCGGCCGCCTTCGTTTTCGTTTCGGTCCGCTTGACGCCGGCCGTCAGCCGCCGCTGCCGCCGATCACGGCCCGCACGGTCTCGTCAGGCCCAAAATCCTCGGCACCGTCGACATAGAGCAGCGCGGCGAGCTTCGAGCGGGCGCGGTTCACGCGGCTCTTGATAGTGCCGACTGCGCAGCCGCAGATCGAGGCCGCATCCTCGTAGGAGAAGCCCGAGGCGCCGACCAGGATCAGCGCTTCACGCTGGTCCTGCGGAAGCTTTTCGAGCGCCGTGCGAAACTCCTCGAACTCGAGATGCGCGTTCTGCGACGGCTGTGTCTTCAGCGTCTTGGCGTAGTTGCCTTCGGCATCCTCGACCTCGCGCCGCCGCTTGCGATAGTCGGAGCGGAACAGGTTGCGCAGGATCGTGAACAGCCACGCCGGCAGATTGGAGCCGGGCTGGAACGAGTCGATGTTGGCGAGCGCGCGGAGCAGCGTCTCCTGGACCAAATCGTCGGCGCGGTCCGCATTGCCGCTGAGCGAAATGGCGAACGCGCGCAGACTGGGCACGGCCGCCAGGATGTCGTTACGCAGGGAGTCCGTGAGAGGCATTAATCCCTCCCATTGTTGTTGTCGTTGGATCCGCCCTCATCGCCCAATTGGGGTGTCGCTCCCGGCGCATCAAGCTTCTTGATCAGTTCTGCGAACCGATCTGGAACCCCTTGTCGCACGACATCATCATACATGGCGCGCAACTGATGCCCGATCCGGGATTGTATCTCCGGAGTGAGGCCTCCCTTGCCGGGGGTCGTGCTTCTGCTGGCTTGAGACTTGAGATCTTTCATGACCTGTTCCACGTTTCCCCGAGTTAAGTTACTGTAAGTTCGAGAGGTTTTCTCAACCGGGAGCCGTTCCCTGGTTAGGCACAATTCCAGGTTCGAGAAAAAGTTCCCGCTCGAACGGAACTTTTCTCAGGTTGAGGCGTAATCAGCCAGCAGGGGAACCCGGGCCCCCCGCGTGACGCCTGACCTCAGGATTGGACCTCAAGGCCGGCCCGAACACGAATGGAGTGGGGATGTCCCGTTCACAGCTTGTTGCTGAACACTTGCCGTTATTGCGCCGGTACGCACGCGCTCTGACAGGCAGCCAGGCCTCCGGTGACGCCTACGTCGCAGCCATGTTGGAAGCCATGCTGGGAGATCCGGCGGTGCTCGACGAGAGCCATGGGCCGCGCGCCGGCCTGTTTCGGCTGTTCACCCAGATCTGGAATTCGGTCTCCGTCAACGACGATTCGGAGGTGACGACCCTGCCGATGCCGCCGGAGCGGCGTCTGTCCAACATCACTCCACTGCCGCGGCAGGCCTTCCTGCTGCTCTCGCTGGAGGGATTTTCGGAAGAGGAAGTCGGTTACATCCTCGGCACCGACGTCGGCGAGACGCGGCGCCTTGCGGACGCCGCGGGCCGCGAGATGGCGGCCGAGATCGCGACCGACGTGCTGATCATCGAGGACGAGACCTTCATCGCCATGGACCTCGAGAGCCTGGTGAAGAATCTCGGCCACAACGTCGTCGGCGTCGCGCGCACCCACGCCGATGCGGTGGCGCTGGCCAAGAACAAGCGGCCGGGTCTGATCCTCGCCGACATCCAGCTCGCCGACGGCTCGTCGGGCCTGGACGCGGTCAACGAGCTGCTGCGCACCTTCGAAGTGCCGGTGGTGTTCATCACCGCCTACCCCGAGCGCTTCCTCACGGGCGAGCGCCCCGAGCCGGCGTTCCTGATCTCAAAACCGTTCCAGCCCGCGATGGTGTCGGCGGTGGCGAGCCAGGCGCTGTTCTTCCAGCGCAACTCGCGCAACCGCACACCAAAGGCGCCGGCGGCGTAGGCAAAGCCTCGATCCGACAAGAAGACGGCGCGTCGCAGGGCGCGCCGTTTCTTGTTTGCCGACACCCTGTTCAACAACCTCGGCAGACGCTGTTGATCTTGGCCTTCAATTTGGCCTCGTCCGCCCATGGTCCGGGCTCGACCAAGCGTTGCACGCCGTCGAGAGTCATGAAGATGGTAATCCGCTGGAGGTCGTCCTTGGCCTCGGGAGGCGGCTTCGGAAATGGTTCGCTTCGCTCCACCATTTTGAGAGCTGCTGCATCCAGGGGCGGGGAGCCTGTGCTTTCCACCAAAGCGTGCGAGATCAATGTGCCCGAGCGGTCGATCACGAATGTGACGCCAGCATTACCCATCTGACCCATCGCCTCCGGAGGAAACACCCTGTGGCGCCAGACATGTTCAGTGGCCACCTTCCGCCAGGCGGCCATGGTATCCGCCTCCGTGAGCACGGGACCGGGCCTGCTCAGCACCAGCCCGGAAGGTTGCAGCTGGAATTGACGGCCATTGAAGGCAATCGGCACTGTCAACGTGAGTGACTCATCCTTGAGCTCCGAAGGCGGCGCCGGAAACGGTTGGGCACGAGCGACGATCTGCAGCGCGGCAACGTCGAGCGGCCGAGAGCCGGTGCTCACGGCCAGAGCCTGCGAGATCAACCTGCCGGACCGGTCGATGACGAATGTGACCCTGACCTCGCCGGTTTGCCCCAGTGCTTCAGCCGGAAATTGACGGTAGCTGGCTATGTGCGCCGACAGTCTTGCCTTCCAGGCCGTCGCGCGTTCGGTCTGCAAATCTGTTTGCGCGCGTGCGGGGGAAACCGCGAGCAATCCGAGAAGCGCGGCCAACAAAAGGAATTTCATCTGCATCACTGCGGATATTAATCGCGGTCCGGTTGATTGCAAGGCCCGTTGCTCGTATCGCGCTTGCCCCGCTGTGGGCAATTCGAACGGCCGCGAAACATCAGGCGCTTGACGCCAACCTCATTGCCCCGTTGATACGTCGGGCCGATGACATTCATCGCAGCCTCAAGCCGCCGGGAGAAACGCACCATGGATCAGCAACTCCTCGACCGCCTCGCTATCCGCGACCTCGTCGAAAACTGGGCGGTCTGGCGCGATGCTGGGGACTGGGACCGCTTTGCGACCGTCTGGCACGAAGAAGGCTGGATGTCCGCCACCTGGTTTCAGGGGCCGGCGCGGGATTTCATGCGCGTCAGCCAGGAGGGCTTTGCCGGGGGCGTTCGCATTCTGCATTTCCTCGGCGGCACCAGCATCGATCTCGCAGGCCAGCGCGCCATCGCCCAGACCAAGATGACGATCTCGCAGCGCGCCCCGGTGCACGATGTGCTCTGCGACGTCGTCTGCACCGGGCGCTTCTATGATTTCCTGGAGAAGCGGCAGGGCAGATGGGGCATCGTCCGCCGCCAGCCGATCTACGAGAAGGACCGGATCGACCCGGTCGATCCAGCTGCGACGCTTCGCCTCGATGCCAAGGCGCTGGCCGCGCTGCCCGAAGGCTATCGCCACCTCGCCTACATGCAGGAGCTGATCGGCTACAAGGTCAAGCGCGACATGCCAGGCCTGACCGGTGCCGAAGTGGAGAAGCTCTATGGCGAGGGACGGATATGGCTGGCAGGGAAGGTCTCCTGATGCCTCGAGCGATAGCAGGGCGCCGTTGCGTATACGGCCACGGGTGTCCCTTCGGTGGCAAACTCACAACGCAGCCGCCTCGTGCAGGGATGCCTCGAAACGGAGTTGCGCGATCCTTTCCAGATCTGCGAGCGTGACGCGGTAGTCGCCGATCTCGATCCGGCGGCCAACGTCCTGTGCCACCATCGCCACCTGGTCCATCAGATAGGCTGCGACAGCAAGGCGGCCGCGTGGAACGGCCACGACCGTAACTTTCCAATAGGCCCGCGGTACGCGAAAAGTGTCGCGCGCGATCAGGCCGTGCTCGAACTCGACGTCGCCGCGGAAGGCTTCATCGTCGTCGGAGAAGACTGGCCCGCTGAAGCCTGTTAGCCGGCCTCGCGATTGCGCCATTGCACGCTCCCACCGTTCCAACGCGTGCCACCAATCCCGATTGAGCCGCTGGTGCTGCGGCACGACGTTGGGCCAGTAGAACGCCTGGCGCGCCGAGATCGAGGCAGCGCGCGGCTCGCCCCAGCAGCCCGTCGAGCGGGCCATGAGGTGGCCGCGGTCGTAAGGGCTCTGTCGCAGCAACGGTAAATTCATCTGCAACGACGGGGGAAGCAGCGGATCGGGCGACCATTTATCCGCGCTGCGCGGCTCGTCGACGAATTGGCTCCCGTCGCAATTGTAAGCCACGTAATGCGCGAGCCGACGCGCCGGATTCATCACGACCGTGAAGTGCAGATAGCGCAACACGGCGACCGCGCCATTCACGCCGGGTAGAGAGAGCGGGCGCGTCTTGCCGAGAAAATCCGGATCGAACCCCGGACGAACCGTATCGATACGCGAGGGCGGGACGAGACGCGCCAGCCGGCGCAGCAGCGCTTCCACCTCGGTGCGGTCTGTCTCGCCGTTCCAGCGCGAAAGATCGGTTGCCTGCACGGCGGCGAACTCCGTCGGGAATTTGTCTTCGTCGAGGAGTATGGGCACCAGCGCGCCTTTCTTCAGGCCGGCGCGTGCCTCATGACAAACCCATTCGCTGGCCGTCGACGTCTGCGACCACAGCACGACGACGGCTCGACAGTTCGCCAATTCGACGTCGAGCTCGGGCCGCCATGGCATGCCCGGTTCGATGCCGCGGTCCCACCAAACGGTCCAGCCCTGCTCTTCAAGAAGATCCACGATCGGCCGGGCGCGCGGCCGATCGACGTGGGTGTAGCTCAGGAAAATGTCAGCCATGCGACCTGATCCCGTCGAGCGCAACACCCCTTCGGTTCAACCGGCAATCACCGGTCGCAACTGCTCGTCTCTGTCTTGAGTGGCGACAAGACGCTGCTCATGAATTCCTTGCTTCGCCTCGGCCAAGGCTCGAGCGTCTGCCGCACGCCATCTGGAATTCTTTTTCTGCATCCCAGCGCGAAACGATGACGGTCTGGCCTTCTTCCCTGCCGGCAATCTAGACCACTATACTTTAGGCTGTGTTTCATGCAAGATAGTTGTCTTGAGCGACCGATATTGACGGTCGGATCGAATTTGATGCGGCGGCAGATTTCGTAGCCGTCGCATAAGAGAATATTGTGAGCCATCGAATTGCTGCAGCCGGTATCGGCTGCCTTTGCAGCCTGGGAGGGCCAGATGCCCAAGACCAAGCAACAACATTTGGACAGCACGAACGGACCGAAGCGGATACTCGCTCTCGATGGAGGCGGGATACGCGGCATTCTTTCCCTCGAATATCTTGAAGTCATGGAGCGGGAATTCAGGAGACGATTCAACGATCCGAACTTCCTGCTCTGCGACTATTTCGATCTCATCGGAGGCACATCGACGGGGTCGATCATTGCGGCCGGTCTGGCCTGTGGATTGACGGTGGAGCAGCTCAAGAAGCTCTACACCGGGATCGGGACGGATGTTTTCCAGGCCGAGTTCTGGAGGCTCGGGCTGTTGGCGCCGAAGTTCAAATCTGAGCCACTTCAAGATGCACTCGATGAGCAACTCGGAGCAGACACGACGCTCGACAGCGAGCGCATCCGCACCGGCTTGATGATCATGACGAAGCGCCTCGACACCGGCAGTCCCTGGCCGCTGCACAACCATCCTGCCGCTCGATATGCCGCGCAGGACGGCAAGTTGCATTTGACCAAGGTGGTCCGGGCGAGCACGGCAGCACCGACCTATTTCAAGCCTCAGGAGATCGACATCTCCTCGCGTGATGGAAACGCCGTCGCCGGCGCGTTCGTCGATGGCGGTGTGAGTCCTTTCAACGACCCATCGTTGCAATTGCTGATGCTGGCCGCGCTCGATGGCCATGGTTTTCGCTGGCCAACCGGCAGAGACAAGCTGTTGCTGATCTCGATCGGCACGGGCACGTTCAAGAAGACTTACACGACGGAACAGATCACGGGCATGGCTGCGGCCGAGCAGGGCCTGCGATCGCTGCAATCCCTTATGGATGATTGCGGGCGCGTCAATCAGTCGATGCTGCAATGGCTGACGAACTGCCTGACGCCATGGGCGATCGACCGCGCCCTGGGGGATATGAAGCTGGACAGCCAGAGCGGCCCGCAACTGGCCACCTATGCACGCTATAACGTGCTCCTGGAGCCCGGCTGGCTGAAGACCACGGTCAAGCTTGATCTTGCGCCGGAATCTGTCGCGAAGATCGCGGCGATGGATGATCCGAACAATCTCGCGGACCTTGCCGACATCGGGCGGCTTGCCGCGAAGGAGCAGGTCAAGCCGGAACATTTTCCGCCCTGCTTCGATGCGAGCTGATCCGGCGGCGGCCGGTACTCAGGCGTAGCTTCCGATTCAGATCCGAGGAAGTTAGTCATGGAAGTAACGCGCGCTTTCATCGTTCGTCCCTTCGGCACGCAGGGCGGCATCGATTTCGATCGGGTGGAAAGGGATCTTATTGCGCCTGCGCTGACGGCGGCCGGAATTGAAGGCCGCACCACGCTCGAGATCACACGGCAGGGCAACATTCGGGAGGATATGTTCAGGCTGCTGGTGCTCTCCGATCTGGTGATCGCCGACCTCTCCATCCACAACGCAAATGTGTTCTACGAGCTTGGTATCCGGCACGGTTTGCGCGACCGGCACACCCTGCTGATGCGCGCCAAGGATACGCAGGACAAGTATCCCTTCGATCTTCAGACCGATCGATATGGTCAATACGATCCGGCGGACCCTGCCGCCGCGCTCCCTGGCTTTCTCGAGTCGCTCAGGGCGACGCTTGCCGACACCAACAAAGACAGCCCGGTCTTCAAGTTGCTCCCGCGTCTGACGCCGCACGACCGGGCCGCGCTCATGGTCGTGCCGTTCGATTTCCAGGAAGAGGTCGAGATCGCGCAAAAGGCGGGTCGCGCCGGAGACCTGCGGCTGCTCGCTCAGGAGGTCCGCGGTTTCGAATGGGGAAGCGCGGGATTGCGGATCGTTGGCGACGCGCAATTTCGGATCAAGGCCCTGGCCGGAGCCAAGGAGACGTTCGAACTGCTTCGCGGCCTGGACAGCAACGATTTTCAGGCCAATTACCGTCTGGGCACGATCTATCAGAAGCTGGCGGCCAGGGCCCTTGGTCCCGATTCAAAGCTCGACTGCATCACGCGTTCGGAACAGGCGATCAATCGGGTCCTCGCTCGCACGATGCCGCCGAATGATCGCGATGAGACGCCCAAGGAATCGGCGGAGCGGCGGTTTCACCGCGCCGAAGGACATTCACTGCTGGGAAGCAACGCCAAGACGCGATGGATTGACGATTGGCAGGCCGCGGCGTCCCCCGATGCGCAACGCGAGGCGGCCCTCCGCTCGCCTCATCTTGCCTCCGCCATCCAGCATTATCTCGACGGCTTCGCCGAAGATCTGGACAGCTTCTATGCGGGGATCAACGCGCTTGCGATGCTGACGATCCAGATCGGTCTCGCCAAGGCGCTCCCCGATGTCTGGGCTGAAAGTTTCGATGACGGGGACGCGGCGATCGTCGCTCTCAAGACCAGCGAACGCCGCGCCGGTCGTCTCGCTGCGGCGTTAAACCTGGCCGTCGGCAACGATGACAAGGTGGTGCGGAAGGGCGAGAAATTCGACATCTGGAAGGAGATCAGCCGTGCGGACCTGTCGTTCCTCACGGCCGAGAAGCCGGCACAAGCCGGGACCGCCTATCGAAGAGGCCTGGCAAATGCGGGCCCGTTCGAAATCGACGCGGTGCGGCGCAATCTCCTGCTGTTTCGCGAGCTCGGGGTGCTGTCGGCAAATGTCGAAGCCGCGCTGAGGGAGATGAACCAGGCTGCGCCGGATAAACCCGCGGCGCTGCCCGTGCGGGTCATTCTTTTCACGGGCCATATGCTCGACACGCCCCGCCGGGACAAGAACGACCCGCGTTTTCCCAACACGCCCGAGGCGGTTGCCGCGGCGCGCAAGATGATCGAAAAAGCGGTCAAGGACGAGATGAACGAGAATGGCGGCGTTTCGTTCGGCATCGCGGGCGGGGCTTGTGGCAGCGATATCCTGTTCCACGAGGTCTGCAACGCGCTCAACGTCCCCACGCAGCTCATGCTGGCGCTGCCGGAGGCCCAGTTCCAGGCCGGATCGGTCAATCACGGCGGGGTAGATTGGGTGATGCGATACCAGCAACTCTGCCAGCGCGTGACGCCTCGCGTGCTTGCCGAATCCAAGGATTTGCCGCGCTGGCTCTCCGGCAAAAAGGGTTACGATATCTGGCAGCGGAATAATCTTTGGATGATGTTCAGCGCCCTGGCCGCGCAACCGCGTTACCTGACGCTGGTCGCGCTCTACAATCGCGAGAAGGATCCCGACGGCCCCGGGGGCACGGCCCATCTCGTGAATGTCGCGGCGGACTGGGGATTCAAGACGGTCGAACTCGACGCGCGGCACTTGCTGAAGGCCGGCGGTACGTAAGCGAAGCCAGGCCGCGATTTTGCTTGATCCCTGCCGCTCGGCGGACGTCGAAAACACCGTCATCGCCCTCCGCCCTTACGGTCGAAGCGCAAAAAAAAGTAAGGCGCGACTGGCATCACCACAGTCGCGCCCTACGTCGCCGGCTTATGGGGCAGGGGGGAATAGCCGGCTGTTGAGACGACTCCTGTCTGCGCGAGTCGTTCCATGCCCTGCAAAATATTTTGCGCACGCTGCAGCATTTATCGCACACGGTTAAGTGATCGTAACGGCCAAGAACCCCCGGTCCTCCGCCCGCGTTGTTCCCGCGATCGCCATGGGGCGAGGGATCGACAGCCATGTCACAGATTCATAAGGTATTTTTGGGCGCCGCCGCGATTGTCGCAACGCTCGGCGCGGTGCAATTGGCCTCTGGCCATGATCTGGCCGACCGCTGGCAGGCGGTCGCGGACGTACCCAGCCACAGCTCGAACTACGCGCCAAGCTATAGCGCGAGCCATAACGTCAATCGTGCCGGCAAGGCCGACCGCTTTGCCGAGATCAAGCCGGCCCCGGTACCCACCCGCACTGTCTCAATGCGGCTGAACGACCTCGCCGACACCTCGGTGCTGCTGCGGGTTCCCGCGGTGATCGAGACCGGCAACGCCAAGCCGCCGGTGCTGCTCCAGAACCAGAAGCGGACCCGCAACAAGCCGACGATCGCCTGCGAGCCGATGGTCAGCTCCCTGACCGAGGTCGCAAAGTTGCTTCAGCCCGGCCGTTGCGTGACCTGACCTGATCCGCAGGGCGCCGGACCAGCCGTCCGTCCGCCGAGAGCTGGATCGTTCACGCCCACTTGATCCCGCCTACGCTCGCGTTATATCCCGGGTTTCTTCCCCTTCGTTTTGACCGGGTAAACGCATGACGACGTCAGACACGGCTGTGCATACGCAGCCCTTCCAGGCCGAAGTTTCCGAGCTTTTGCACCTCATGGTGCACTCCGTCTATTCCGAGACCGACATCTTCCTGCGCGAGCTCGTCTCCAACGCGTCGGATGCCTGCGACAAGTTGCGCTACGAGGCGATCGCCAGCCCGGCCCTGCTCGGCGAGGGCGATGCGCTCAAGATCCGCATCATTCCAAACAAGCAGGCCAAGACGCTCACGATCGCCGACAACGGCATCGGCATGGAGCGGCAGGAGCTGATCGATCATCTCGGCACCATCGCCCGCTCCGGCACCAAGGCGTTCGTGTCGAAGCTGAAGGAGGCCAAGGACGGCCTCGGCTTGATCGGCCAGTTCGGCGTCGGCTTCTATTCCGCCTTCATGGTCGCCGAGAAGATCGTCGTGCTAAGCCGCCGCGCCGGCGAGAGCGACGTCTGGACATGGACATCCTCCGGCGGTTCCGGCTTCGAGATCGCCCATGCCAGTGACGAGGAGGCCGCGCGCCTGACGCGCGGCACCGAGATCGTTCTGCACCTCAAGGACGATGCCAAGAAATATCTCGAGACCTACGACATCGAGCGCATCGTCGGTGCCTATTCCGACAATATTCTGTTTCCCATCGAGCTCGTGCCGGAAGAAGGCGAGCCTCGCCAGATCAATTCGGCGAGCGCGCTGTGGCAGCGTTCGAAATCCGAGCTGACCCCGGACGACTACAAGAAGGCCTATCAGCAGATCGCGTCCGCCTTCGACGATCCCGCGATGACGCTGCATTACCGCGCCGAGGGCCGCTACTCCTACGCCGTGCTGCTGTTCGCGCCCTCGACCAAGCCGTTCGACCTGTTCGAGCCGAACCGCAAGGGCCGGGTGAAGCTTTACGTCCGCCGCGTCTTCATCACCGACGACGCCGACCTCTTGCCGGGCTATTTGCGCTTCATCCGAGGCGTCGTCGACAGCGAGGATCTGCCGCTCAACATCTCCCGCGAGATGCTTCAGAACAATCCGCAGCTCGCGCAGATACGCAAGGCGGTGGCGACGCGGGTCGTCTCGGAGCTCGAAAGCCTCGCCGAGAAGGATCCGGACAATTTCGCCAAGATCTGGGACGCGTTCGGCCCGGTGCTGAAGGAAGGCATTTACGAAGACTTCGAACGTCGCGAAAAGCTGCTGGCGCTGTCGCGTTTCACCACGACGTCGGGCGAGAAGCGGTCGCTGAAGCAGGTCATCGCCGATTTCAAGCCGAACCAGACCGAGATCTATTATCTCGTCGGAGACAGCATCGAGCGGCTGAAATCCAATCCGCGGCTCGAGGCCGCGACCGCGCGCGGCATCGAGGTGCTGCTGCTGTCCGATCCGGTCGACGCCTTCTGGACCTCGATGCCCTCGGAGTTCGACGGCAAGCCGCTGAAATCGCTGAGCCAGGGCGATCTCAATCTCGACCTGATTCCGCGCGTCGACGACAAGGACGAGGCGAAGAAGGAGGAGCCGGTCGCCGATGAAGCCGCCACCATCGCGGTGATCAAGGCCGCGCTTGGCGAGCGCGTCAGCGACGTCAAGGCCTCGACGCGCCTCACCAGTTCGGCCTCCTGCCTCGTCGCCGACAGCCAGGGGCCGAGCCGCGAGCTCGAGCGAATCCTGGCGCAGCAAAATCGCGGCATGAAAACCAAGCCGATCCTGGAGATCAATCTGCGCCATCCGATGGTGGGCGCGATCACCAAGGCTCAGGCCGGCTCCAAGGTGGTCGACGATCTCAGCCTGCTCCTGCTCGAACAGGCGCAGATCCTGGACGGCGAGTTGCCGGAGGACCCGGCGGCGTTTGCGGCGAGGTTGAACCGGCTGGTGCTGCAGGGGCTCGGCGGATAGCGCCGCGGCGCACCGCCTCACCTTGCCGTCATCTGTCCCTAGGAACAGTCGCAACCGGCCTGGTGTTATGCCATAGGGGGCCGTCGGCATCAGGTCGCCGACGCCGCCGATTCGAGGATGTGTCCATGCGCCTGTCGATCCTGACCCTCACCGCGATTGCGACGCTGTTCGTCGCGGCAGATGCCAGCGCCCAAACCTATGATCCGCGCTACCCGGTATGCATGCACGTTTACACGCCCGGCGGCGGATTCGGCGGTGGTGGCGGCGACTATTTCGACTGCTCTTTCACCTCGCTGCCGCAGTGCCGCGCCACCGCGTCGGGCCGCTCGGCGAGCTGCGACCTCAACCCCTATTACGCCTTCGACCAGCCGCCGCCGCGCCGGCGCCACAAGAAGGTGCAATAGCGATCCGCGGCGCAGCGTAAAGGAATACTGCTCATGCGCTTCTCGTTCGGCCTGATCATGACCGCCGGCGCACTGCTCACGACCGCGCCGTCGCATGCGCAGACCTTTGATCCGCGTTACCCCGTCTGCATGCACGTTTATTCAGGTGCGAACGGGGGAGGTGGGGAGTGGTACGACTGCTCCTTCACCTCGTTGCCGCAGTGCCGCGCCACCGCTTTCGGTCGTTCCGCGATCTGTGACCTCAATCCGTATTATCCGTTCAATGCAGCGCCGCCGCGCTTCCGTCACAGGCAAACCGGCTAGCGCGGACGGCGCGGCACTCCTGCTTCAGTGCAGTGCTGCCGCCGCTCCTCCCGATCTCCGACGTTTCCACCACCTGCGCCAGAGATTGTCGCGGCACGATCCCCTTGGACTGGTAAGGGATGACTAGCGTTAATCGCGCGCTAACCGTGTTTTACCCCACCTCTTAACACCTGGGCAGGGCGCGCCGGCTAAGCTTGGAGGAACAGCAGCCACGGCCCGAAAGAACGAACGGCATGACGACCGGTGTCATCGAGCAACCGAAAACCGCGCGCGCGCCGTCGGCTTCAAAGATCTGGCTGAAGGCCATTGAGCTCACCGCGCGCATCGAGACCCTGCCAGGCCGCCTGTTCGCCGACGTCGTCGATGATTGGGCGCAGCGCCAGCCCGACCGGGTCGCGCTGCTCACCGATGGCGCAAGTCTCGATTACGCAGGCCTGTCGAAGCGCGTCAATCGCTACGCGCGCTGGGCGCGCTCGCTCGACGTGGCCAAGGGTGATACCGTCGCGTTGATCATGCCGAACGGCATCGACTACCTCGCGGCATGGCTCGGCATCAGCCGGGTCGGCGGGGTGGTCGCGCTCCTCAACACCAAGCTGGTCGGGCAATCGCTCGCGCATTGCATCGACGTCGCCAGGCCCGCTCATATCATCGTGGCGCATGACCTGGCGGAGGTGTTGGAGAGCGCTACGCCACATCTGAAAACGCAGGCCAAGGTGTGGACGCATGGCGATGCCCGCGGCGATCGCGCGATCGACGTCGCGCTGGCGGCGCTGGACGAGGCGCCGTTGTCGCCGGAGGAGCGCTGCGAGGTCACCATCGACGACCGTGCGCTGCTGATCTACACCTCAGGCACCACCGGCCTGCCGAAAGCCGCCAGCATCAGCCACCGCCGCATCCTCAATTGGGGTTTTTGGTTCGCGGGCCTCACCGGCGCCAGCCCGCAAGACCGGCTCTATGATTGCCTGCCGTTGTTCCACTCGGTCGGCGGCATCGTCGCGCCGTGCAGCATGCTCGCTGCCGGCGGCTCGGTGGTGATTGCGGAGAAATTCTCTGCCTCGCATTTCTGGCCCGACATCGTCCGTCACGACTGCACGCTGTTTCAATATATCGGCGAGCTCTGCCGTTATCTGCTCAAGGCGCCGCCGTCGGAATACGAGAACCGTCATCGTCTCCGCCTCGTCTGCGGCAACGGCCTGCGCGGCGACATCTGGGAAGACTTTCAGGCGCGTTTCGCCATTCCCCGCATCCTCGAATTCTATGCGGCGACGGAAGGCAATTTCTCGCTGTTCAACGTCGAGGGCCAGCGAGGGGCGATTGGTCGCATCCCGCCGCTGCTCGCGCATCGCTTCCCTGCCAATCTCGTCAAGCTCGACCCCGACAGCGGCTGGCCGGGGCGCAAGTATGAGGGTTTTTGCCTCGCCTGCGACCGCGGGGAGGCCGGCGAAGCCATCGGCCGCATC
>NZ_JALBGZ010000259.1:0-7954 GCF_023006515.1 Bradyrhizobium sp. PRIMUS42 | reverse complement strand
GCCGAGCCGACTGCGATCGGCCGCAGCGCGCCCGCCTTGACCTGCGGCAGCAGCGCCGGCAGGTCGAGGAACGTCATCTGCACCTGCTGGCCCAGCAGATCATTCACGGCCGGCGCGGCACCGCGATAGGGCACGTGCACGATGTCGATCTTGGCCGTCAGCTTGAACAATTCGCCGGCCAGATGCGGCAGGCTGCCGGGGCCGGATGATGCGAAGTTGAGCTTTCCGGGCTGCGCCTTGGCCAGCGCAATCAGCTCGCCAATGTCCTTTGCGGGCACGTTGGTGGCGACCACGAGCATTTCGGGCACGGTCGCAACCAGCGTCACCGGCGTGAGATCGGCCAGCGTGTCGTAGGCGACTTTCTCCATGCTCGGGCTGATCGCGAGGGCGCCGGCGCTGGAGATCGCGATGGTGTAGCCGTCGGGCGGGGCCTTGGAGACGGCGTCGGTGCCGAGCACGCCGCCCTGGCCGCCGCGATTGTCGATCAGCACCGGCTGGCCTGACAGCTCCGACATGCGCTGCCCGATCACACGCGCGATGATGTCGTTGGGACCGCCGGCCGGGAACGGCACGATCAGCTTGATCGGCTTGACCGGAAAATTCTGCGCCGACGCCAGCGTTGGCAACAGCAGAAACAATCCAAGGAGCAGCCTGCGTGAGATGGTCATGCAAGCCCTCCGCCCGCGTTGTTATTGGTTGAGAAGCCTCAAGGCTTCTTCGTGCACCCTGGCGTCGCCGGCCGCGATGATGCGACCGCCGCCCTGGGCCGGCTTGCCTTCCCAGGTGGTGACGACGCCGCCGGCGCCGGTCACGATCGGGATCAGGGCCGCGATGTCGTAAGGCTTCAGCTCGGTCTCGACCACGAGATCGACGTGACCCGCCGCCAGCATGCAATAGGAGTAGCAGTCGCCGCCATAGCGCGACAGCCGGGCGCCCTTTTCGATCCGGCCGAAGATGGCGCGGTCACGCTCATTCATCAGCAGTGGGCTGGTGGTGTAGGTCGTCGCTTCCGACAGCGAGGCGCAGCGGCGGACCTGCAGCCGGCGCTCGCCGGACGGGCCCTTGTAGTTGGCCGAGCCGTTGTCGCCGGAGAAGCGCTCGCCGATGAAGGGCTGGTGCATCATGCCGTAGACCGGCGCGCCCTTGTGCAGCAGTGCGATCAGCGTGCCCCAGATCGGAAAGCCGCCGATGAAGGATTTGGTGCCGTCGATGGGGTCGAGCACCCAGACATAGTCGGCGTCCTCGCGCTCATTGCCGAATTCCTCGCCGACGATGCCGTGCTGGGGGAAGCTCGCCTTGATCAGCCGCCGCATCACCGCCTCCGCGGCGCGGTCGGCCTCCGTTACGGGGTCGAAATCCCTGGTCTTGCTCTTGTCGTCGATCGACAGCGAGGTGCGGAAGAACGGCAGGATGGTTTCGCCGGAGGCGGTGGCGAGCCGTCCGATGAAGGCGGAGAAGTCGATCACCGTCACAGGCCGAATCCTCAAAAGCGAAAGTTGGATGAAGCTCGCCTCTTGCCTAGCTCAATTCGGCAGCATCTTGCAGCGCTGTCTTGGTTTGCACCCTGGTATTTTGAATGCCGCGGCCGGCTGCCTCATCTCCGTCATCTCCTGGCCAAATATCGATCACTGCGTTGAAAACTTAGTTCCCACCATGCCTCGTTCGTATGCAAACACCTATCAACCCATTGAATTTCCTTATCAAAGAAACTGAATCTGGGTTTCCGTGGAAGCAACTGAGCCATGTGCGTATTGCATGGGAAACGGCTCAAAAACCCTTGCACTTTGTGCGTCGCGGTCGCATATTGTTGCGGTGCGGTAGCGCTTGGCGTTACCGCTGCCCTCCTTGGGCGTTTCCTCCCTAGACTTGGGCCGCTTGCGTCATTCGCGAGCGGCCCTTTTTTCTTGCGGCCAGCTTTCAGTTCAGCGCGCGCAAATGGGCGAAGCGAAGACGCGTTCGCGCCAACCGCAGACCACACGATCTCAATAAGAAAAGCCGGCGCCTATTCCGCGGCGGCCTGGAACGGGCCGAGGTCGCCGAATGGAATCGTCGTCGCCAGCACGTCGGCGAGAACGCCGAAGTCGGTCGCCACTTGCGCAAAGCGTGGACTGCGCTCGCGCCGCCGCTCGTCCATGTAGATCGCGCGGTTGAGCTCGAGTTGCACCGCGTGCAGGCCGCTCGCGGGATTGCCGTAATGCTCGGTGATGAAGCCGCCGGCGTAGGGCTTGTTGCGGCCGATCGAATAGCCGAGGCCGGTCATGGTCTCCTCGACCCGGTCGGGCAGAAGCGGCGTGCAGCTCGTGCCGTAACGGTCGCCGATCACGACGTCGGGCCGGCGCGGCTCGTCGCGGGACACGCCGACCGAGGGCATCGAGTGGCAGTCGACCAGCACCACGGTGCCGAACATCTGGTGCACCTTGTTGATCAGTCGGCGCAGCGCGCGGTGATAGGGCTTGTACAGCGTCTCGATCCGCCCCAGCGCATCGTCGACCAGGATGCGGTCGCGGTAGATCTCCTGGCCGTCGCCGACCACGCGCGGAATTGTGCCGAGGCCGCCGGCGACCCGCATCGAGCGGGTATTGGCAAAGCTCGGCAGCCGGCCGGTGAACATGCGCGGGTCGAGCTCATAGGGCTCGCGATTGACGTCGACATAGGAGCGGGGAAAATTGACTCTGACGGTTGGAAAGCCGCGCTCGCTCAAATGGCCGATCAACTCGTCCATGAACGAATCTTCGGACCGCCGCAGCGTCGGCAGGTCGATCCGCGAGGCCGCCAGAAATTCGTCCGGATAGGTCGAGCCGGAATGGGGCGAGTTGAAGATGACAGGCGCGCGCCATTGCGCGGGCTCCACGATCTCGAAGGCTGGCGACACCTCGCCGTCAAACCGGGTCATCTTCTCAGGCTTCGTCCCTTCGCCGCAGGATCCGGGCCCCGGATCGCATGATTCGGCCGATGGATGCGGCTCTTATGTGTCGTCATTGTCCGGAATCGCAACCATTCTGCCAAGCGAAAAGATGTGATCGGCGCTGGAACATGTCTTAACCGTGTGGGCAGGGAAGCGGGGACGCCGGCGGGGCTCGATTGCTTCGAGCCGCATTCCGGTTCACAAAGAGCCGGCAGCGAGAGCCCGCTTGGGTTAAGATTTTCACCCCAAATTTACCCTCTGTCGGGCTTAGTGACCTCTGCTGATATCCTCTGGGGATCGACGTTTCCTGCCATGCCCAAAATCCTGCTCGCCGAAGACGACAACGACATGCGCCGTTTCCTGGTCAAGGCGCTGGAAAATGCCGGTTTTCAGGTCTCGTCCCATGACAACGGCATGGCCGCCTATCAGCGGCTGCGGGAAGAGCCGTTCGAGATGCTGCTGACCGACATCGTGATGCCGGAGATGGACGGCATCGAGCTCGCCCGCCGGGCTTCGGAACTCGACCCCGACATCAAGATCATGTTCATCACCGGCTTCGCCGCGGTGGCCCTGAACTCGGATTCGGACGCCCCCAAGAACGCCAAAGTGCTGTCCAAGCCCGTGCATCTGCGCGAATTGGTCAGCGAAGTGAACAAGATGCTGGCGGCCTGAATCGGCCCCGTTCCGTCCTTGCGCCGGCTCCCCTGAGCCGTTATAGGGACCCCACCCGATCTAGACGACCTCTAGGGCACGTAGCTCAGCGGGAGAGCACTACCTTGACATGGTAGGGGTCACAGGTTCGATCCCTGTCGTGCCCACCATCCTTCGCTCGCAAAGCGAGAGAAGGATGCCACGCCGAAGCCCAAAGGGCGAAGGCGGGCTGCCGCCGCGAGCTACGGCTCGGCAAGCCATCAATCTTACTGCGAAGCGTGTCCGGCGTAGCTCTCAGAGCGAAGACGGACCGGGGCGTCTTGCGCCGTCGCCTTGGAACACGCCCCATCGACGCGGCATTATTCCATCATGCCGAAGCCCTCCACAAAACCCTTCAAGCGCGGCGATCACGTCAGCTGGAATTCCGAGGCCGGCCGGGTGCGCGGCCATATCCTGCGCGTTCACACGGAGGACGTCGACTACAAGGGCTACACGCACCACGCCAGCCCGGACGATCCGCAATACGAGATCCAGAGCGACAAGACCGACCACGTCGCCCTGCACAAGGGCCGCGCATTGCGGTTGTTGAAGAGCTGACGGCCCGCGGCCCGAGCTGACGAGGCGTCCCCATGGCTCATCCCTTCTTCACCATCGGTCATGCCACGCGTTCGATCGAGCGATTCAGCGAATTGCTGCAGGACAGCTCGGTCACCTTCGTGGCCGACGTTCGCACCGTGCCCCGCTCCCGCACCAACCCGCAGTACAATCGCGAGGTCCTGCCGCAATCGCTGGCGGCCGTTTCGATCGGGTACGAGCACATTGCCTCGCTCGGCGGCCTGCGCAGCCGCAAGCGCGAGGTGCCGCGCGAGACCAACGCGTTCTGGCAGAACGGCAGCTTCCACAATTACGCCGACCACGCCATGAGCGCGGCTTTTCATGAAGGGCTCGCGCATCTGCGGGCTCTCGGGCAGGTCCAGCGCTGCGCGATCATGTGCGCAGAGACCTTGTGGTGGCGATGCCACCGGCGGATCATCACGGATTATCTGCTCGCTGCCGGCGAGACGGTGTTTCACATTCTCGGGCCCGGGCAAGTCAAGCAGGCCGAGATCAATCCGGCTGCACAATCGCTGCCTGGTGGGCACCTGGCCTATCCGGCGGAGAATTAGCCTGTTCCAGCGAACGAGGTTATGCCTCCGTCCCCGGCGCCGTGAGCCCAAGCATACGCGTCGGCCGCTTGAACAGGACCTCCGCCGATTTGTCCCTAGCCGTAGGGACAGACTTTCTCCCCGGCCAGAGCGACATTGCTTTGGCGAAATATAATACCAGGGAGAACATCATGATCCGGCGCTGCCTCGCCGCCTTTTGCGTCTGCACCGCGATGGTTCTCGCCATCCCCTCCGCAAATGCCGATATCAAGGTGGGAATCGTGGTTTCTGCTTCGGGGCCAGGCTCGGCGCTCGGGCAGCCGCAGATGCGGACGGTTGCTGCCCTCCCCAAGGAGGTCGGCGGCGAGAAGATCGTCTATATCGCCCTCGACGATGAATCGGATTCGACCAAGGGCATTCAGAACGCGCGGCGGCTCGTGATTCAGGACGGTGTCGACGTCCTCATCGGCTCCTCGCTGACGCCGGTGACCATGCCGATGCTCGATGTCGCCTGGGAGGCCAAGACACCGATCATCTCGCTCGCCGCGGCGACAGCCATCGTCCAACCGATGGACGAACGGCGCAAATGGGCCTTCAAGGTCGTTCCCAACGACGCCTGATGGCGCTCGCGATCCTCAAGCATATCGCCAAATCAGGCGCGAAGACCCTCGGCTACATCGGCGTCTCCGATGGATATGGCGAGGGCTATTACAAGGAAGTGAGCAGGCTTGCTCCCACCCTCGGCCTGACCCTGACCACGCACGAAGTCTATGCGCGCGCCGACACCAGCGTGACCGGCCAGGCTCTCAAGGTGATGGCGACAAATCCGGACGCCGTCTTCATCGCCTCGGCGGGCACGCCGGCGGTCCTGCCGCAACAGGCGCTTCGCGAGCGAGGCTATTCCGGCAAGATCTACCAGACCCACGGTGTGGCCACCGAGGAGTTCATCAAGCTCGGCGGAACCAGCGTCGAAGGTGCCGTCTTCACCGGCGAGGCGTTCACGATCGCGGACGATCTGCCGGCGGACGATCCGTTCCGCAAGATCCGGGACCAATTGCTGTCCGCCTACGAGAAGGCGAACGGGCAGAAGCCGAACATCTTCGCAGCGCATCTGTGGGATTCTATGGCGCTGCTCCAGACGGCGATACCAACTGCATTGAAGACCGCGAAGCCCGGAACGGGAGAGTTTCGCACCACCCTTCGCGACGAGCTCGAGCGCGTCAAGGAGGTGTATCTCAACAACGGCCTGTCCACGATGAGCGCAACCGATCACAATGGATATGACGAGCGCTCGGCATTCTTGATCAAGGTGGAAGGAGGCCGCTTCAGGCTGATGAAGTAGCCGCGGAACGCTCCGCGTGATCGGCATTGGCCCATGTCCGAAAAAGGCGTGGACCCGGGCGTGATCGTCTCCATAATCGACACGGAAGACAAATTGCCCGGGCAATCAACCTGGCCAAGAATGCGGCGCGCGCCGCAAAGGGACCGGAGACGCCTATGTTCACCACCCCGATCGCAAAATCGATGATGACGCTCGCCATAGTCTGGGGTCTCGCAATTCCGCAGGCCCACGCGGACTCGTCGCTGCCGGTAGGACCGAAAGTGGGCGACCAGAACCTGTCGCCGTTCTATCGCTGGTCCGAAACCTTGCCCGAGAGCGCCGGCGTGATGTTGCGCAAGGAACCAATGCTCGTGCAGCCCGAAATCACGGGCGCGGCACTCGCTGAGCGCATCCTCTACACGTCGAGCGATCTGCGCTGGCGCGCGGGCATCGTGCCGGTCAGTGGCACGCTCTATCTGCCCAAGGGCGAGCCGCCGGCCGGAGGCTGGCCCCTGATTGCCTGGGCGCACGGCACGCTCGGGGTCTCCGATGCATGTGCACCGTCCTGGACTGGTCATAAGCCGCGCGATGCCACCTACATCCAGCGCTGGCTGGAGAACGGCTTTGCGGTCGTCGCCACCGACTATCAGGGTCTCGGCGGCCCGGGCCCGCATCCCTATCTGATCTGGGAGGCGGAAGGCCGTTCGGTGCTCGACGGAGTGCGCGCGGTGCTCTCCGACTATAAGGACAGGCTCGCGTCCAAAGTCTTCGTTACCGGCCAGTCGCAGGGCTCGGGTGCCGCGATGGGCGCAACTGTGATTGCCGAGAGCTACGCGCCGGACGTCCCGCTCGTCGCCACTGTGGCAACGGGCCTCGTCTCGACCTTCCCGGACGGTCCTTACAAGCCGCCGCAGACCACCGCGATCGGCTCGCCGATCTATACGTCGCTCATGCTGCTTGGCGGTTCGCTGCCCGACGGCGCGCCCTCCGCCGATGATCTCGTCTCCGACAAGGGCAAGCCGATCCTGAAAGCGGCGCGCGAGGGCTGTACGACCGAGATGCGCATTGTCGCCCGGCAAGATGGTATTACTGTCGACAATGTCTACGTCGAGCCGATAGCCAATGTGCTGGCGCGGCTGACCGCGATCACGGACATGAAGGCCGTGCGGCTCAAGGTGCCGTTGCTGCTCGGCACCGGCCTTGCGGATTCCACGCTGGTCCCGGCCCGGCAATATGCCGAGGTCGTGGCCTTGTGCGCTGCTGGAAACGATGTGGTCTGGAAGACCTATCCCGGTGCCACGCATAATGGCGGCCTGAACGCCGCCTTCCCCGATGCGCTCGCTTTTGTTCGCGGCATGCTCGCGGGCCAGAAGCCGCAAGCCAATTGCGCCGGGATTGCGGAGCCCGGCCCTCCCGGCGAGGCCACGCAAGGGGTGGCCTTCAACGATTGATCGGCCGCGTATTTCCTCGCCGCCGCCTCGTCCCACGCGATGCCGGCGTCATCGCGCTCAGCAAAGCAGGAGCGAGCTTACGCAGCGCCGTCTGTTGCGCCCAGCAGCAAACCCTTCAGCCCGGTCGGAAACAGGCTCGGCGCGCCGTCCGCATCGAGATCGGCAAGGTCGAACCAGCGCGCGACGATCTGCTCCCCGTTATCCTCCCTGAAGTCGATGCGGTCCTGATCGCGGAATGCGGCATCGGGAAACTCGACTTCGGAGATGAACATCACCTCGTGCCCGGTCGCGCCCTCGTGCACGAAAATGTTCTCCAGCATCAACGGCTCGCCCTTGAGCGTGACGTCAATGCCGAGCTCTTCGTTGAATTCACGCACCAGCGCCGCCCGCCAGCTCTCGCCGAACTCGATCTCGCCGCCCAGCGGACGCACGCCCTTGATCCGCCCGGCATCGTCGCGAACCTCGGCCGCCAGCAGCCGCC
>NZ_JALBGZ010000258.1:0-7978 GCF_023006515.1 Bradyrhizobium sp. PRIMUS42 | reverse complement strand
CTCCGGCGCGGGCAGGGCGCATCGCGCCGCCGGCGCACCGTCATAGCCGCCGGACAGGCGCATCGATGTGAGCTTGCGATCCTCGAAATTGAGGACCGTGCCGAGCAGAACGACTTTGCCCTCGAAGGCGCGGCGGAAGAAATCGCGGTCGCCCTTTTCGACGCAGGCGCGCAGATCGGCGAAGGAGAAGGTCGGGACATCACGGCCCAGCCCTCGAAAGTTGAGCGTCATGGTATTCGGAAACGCGCTCGGGATTGCATAGCCGGACAATTCGGTCGAGCCAGACGGCGCGATCCCGGGCTTTGCGCCAAGCGCACGCGCCGCGAGCTCGACCCCCATTGCGGGCACCGGTTTGCCCTCGATTGAGAAGCTCAGCGGCATCCGCCGGATCACGTCATCGGCGTCGGTATGCACGTTGAGCGCGCGGATGCTGTTGCGCACCGCGACTTGCTGTGCGCGATAGGGGACCTCCGGATGGTCGTTGCTCAGGATATCGCCGAGCACCAGCTTGCCGCTGTCGGAGATCTGCCGCAGCGCGATCAGGTAATCCCGGTCGAAGCCCTTCATGCGGCTGCCGACCGACGTGTCGCCGAAGGGAATCTCCGACTGCTCGATCGAGCTCGGAAAGATGACGTCGAAGCCGATCACCTTGGCGCCGCCCTCGGTGATACTGCCGAGCACCCGGCCGATCTCGCGCGTCCAGGTCTGCGTCGGCGATCCCTTGAAGGGCGGGGTGTCGTAGGTCTCGCCGTCGATGGCCACGACGACGACCGGCGAATTGGCGGGATCGCGGCGGTCGCCAATGAGCTTGCCGCGCAGTGCCGTGAGGATGTCGAGCGAGAGGCCTTGCAGGGTCTGGAGCGGCGGAGACATGAAAATTGCGCCCGCAAGGAGCGCAATCAGGATAGCTGCAACGATGTCCCGTCCCCCGATCCGCCGCATCGCCCCGTCGCAGGCTGCTTATTCGAGCCGCAGCAGGCGGCCGATGATAGGGGTCGGTGACGAGGTGGCACTGGCGTCGACCAGGAAGGTGTAACGCTTGGCGCCGAGGCTTGCGAGATAGCTCCCGCCGGGGGTCAGCGATTTCCCGGCCTTGGCGAAATCATAGAACTTGCCGCGGATCATGATGTCGTTCTTGAGCGGTATGCTGATCGTGGGTTCCTTGCCGTCGGTGCGCTCGATCACCAGCGTGCTCCCGCTCTTGGCCTCGACCAGCGGCGCGACGCCGTAGATCGTCGGCAGCTTGGACGGAGTGCCCTTGGCATCGGACCGCATGGTCCGGAACGTGGTCGCGGCACTCTGATTCGCCTCGCGCTCGGAGAGCTGCGCTGCCTTGGTATCACAGGGCACCTTGGCGCGCTGCACGTCGCCGAGTTGCACGGTGCTTTGCTCGGCGCCGACCAACACGACGCCCTCGCTGATCGTCTCGCGCAGGCAGGATTTGAGGTAGCTGAGCGTAATGCTCGCTTTGGGCCCGAGCTTGATGATCTTGCCGGGTGCGACATAGTCCATGAATTCGACGCCGTCGACCTTGCCTTGCACATCCTCGACGATGGCGGCCGGCGTCTCCGCCAAGGCGGGGGCCGCAAAACAGAACGCGCCGACAACGGCGCCGATCAGGCTTCTCATGGGTGTGCTCATTCAATTCGACCGATAATTTGCTGGTCCCCTCCCGGTGCGACTTTTAGCACCGGAGCGCCCAGGCAAGTGTGACCAGAATCACGCTTTGATTGTTGGTGCACTCTAGCAGGAAGTGGTTCAAACCCGCCATCGGCGACAAAGGGGTGTCAAGCCGTTGGCCGGACGACGATATCTATCAGGTGACCGCGGCAAATTCGGGCGAACGGCCTTCGGCCGGACACTCTGTGATTGGAGCGAGAGGAGCCTCGGCTTTGAGGAATGGCGTCGCCTACCCCCCGGCGGCGATATCGAGGACCTCGTCCCAGCGCGACAAAAAGGCTTCGACGCAGGCCGGATCGAACTGCCGGCCCTTGTTCTCGACCAAATAGTTGCGCGCCACCTCGATCGGCATCGGCTCTTTATAGGGTCGTCGTGTCGTCAGCGCGTCGAAGACGTCAGCGACCGCGACCACGCGTGCGGCCATTGGAATCTCGTCCGCCTTGAGACCGCCGGGATAGCCCGCGCCGTCCCAGCGCTCATGATGGCCTGCGGCAATTTGTGCACCGAGCTGGATCAGCTCGCAGCTTGAGTCCGCCAAAATCTTCTCGCCGATCGTCGCATGGGTCCGGATCACCGCCATCTCCTGGTCGGTCAGCTTGCCGGGCTTGAGCAGGATATTGTCGGGAATGGCGACCTTGCCGACGTCGTGCAGGGGAGCGGCCAGATAAATGTCGCGGCAGAGCCGGGCCGGCAGGCCGAGCTGCTCGGCGATGATGCGGCTGTAGCGGGCGACCCGCAGCGTGTGCTCGCCGGTGTCGTTGTCGCGATATTCGACCGCAAGCGCGAGCCGCAGGATGATCTCCTCCTCGCGCTCGCCGAGCTTTCGCGTTGCTGCTGCGACTTCGCTCGCCAGATGCGCGGCCCGGTCGCTGAGCTTGCGCACGGCTGCACCAAGTTGAATCAAATTCCGCAGCCGCACCGTCATCTCGACGCTCTGCGGCTGCTTGGGCAGGAAATCGGTTGCACCGGCCTGCAGCGCTTCCATCTTGACGTCATCGCTCTGTCGCGACGTGATCATCGCGATCGGAATGTCGGCGCAGCCAGGAAGCCTGCGGAAAGTGCGGATGAAGCTGATGCCGTCCATATGCGGCATCTCGTAGTCGACCAGCACGAGATCGAAGGCGCGCTCCCGTGCGCAAGTCAGCGCGTCCACGGGATCAAGGAAGGTGGTGGCCTCGACCAGACCTTCAGCCTCGATGTGACGTTTCAGGAAGTTGAGGACGGAGCGGCTGTCGTCAACCAGGAGCGCTTGGGTCAGCATCGGCGGCCGGGGGCTCTCTTCGCTGGCATAGGCACGGAACCCAAGCCCATAACCCGAGCGAATTTAACGCGAAGCAAATGCGCCGCGGGCGCCGCATTGCGGATGTGATCTCAGTAGGCTGTGTACGCCTGCATACACTTGCGCGAATTCCGGCAGAATGTGACCCGTAGTTGTACGGATGCTCGCGTTAGGGGTTTACTCATTCGATTCACGTCAAACGAGTATCGGAATCTAGCAAAGGCGGGCAGCGATGGCGCTCAATCCGACGGAGCCGAAGTGGTCGTTGCGGTTGCCCGCCGATTGCAGCATCGCGGCCATTCGCAACGTCTATGAGCTCATCCGCGAGGCGTTCGGCCGCCAGGAGCGGCTCGAGATCGACTGTTCGAGCGTCGACAAGGCCGACGTGACGTCGATCCAGCTTCTGCTGTCGACCGCCAAGACGGGCGAGGCCCAAGGCCGCCCGGTGGTTCTCACCTCCTTCTCACAGTCTCTTCGCAACACCCTTCGTCGTGCCGGCTTCGCCAGCGAGGCGATGATTGATCAGCATTTCCCGCAAAAGAAAGATGGCACCTAATGGCCACGATTCTGACCGTCGACGATTCGCCGAGCATTCGGCAGATGATCAAGGTTGTGCTCGAGCCGGCCGGTCACAGCGTGATCGAGGCCGGCGACGGCGCGCAAGGGCTCGCCAAGGCGCAGGCCGGCAAGCTCGACCTCGTGATCACCGACCTCAATATGCCCGTCATGAACGGGCTGGAGTTGATCCGGGCGCTGCGCAAGCTGCCGAGCGCGGTCGGCATGCCCATCGTGTTCCTGACGACCGAATCCAATGACACGGTGAAGCAGGAAGCCAAGAGCGCCGGCGCCACCGGCTGGATCACCAAACCCTTCAAGCCTGAGCAGTTGCTCGCCGTGGTCGGCAAGCTGGTGCGCGCATGAGCGCAATGGACCCGACCGAGGTCTTTCGTCAGGAAGCCAGCGAGCTCTTCGAAGTCCTTGAAGGGGCCTTGCTCGACCTCGGCCAGCGTCCCGACGATCGCGAACTGGTCGATTCCGCCTTCCGCGCCCTGCATACCATCAAGGGCTCGGGCGCCATGTTCGGCTTCGACAAGGTCGCCTCCTTCACCCACGAATTCGAGACCGCTTTCGACCGCGTCCGCAAGGGCGAGATCAAGCCGACCCAGGAGCTGATCTCGGTCGCGCTCGCCGCCAAGGACTACATCCGCGCGTTGATCGAAGATCCCCAGTCGACCGACGACATCATCGGCGAGGCCATCCTCGACGACCTCAAGCGCTTCGTATCATTCGACCAGCCTGGCGCTCCGGTCGTCGAGATCGCCGGGGCGCCGCCGCTGGTCCCTAGCGAGAGCAAGCAAGCCGGCTGGCACCTGCATCTCGAATTTGAATCGCACATCCTGCGTAACGGCTCGAACCCGCTCGATCTCTTGGAAGATCTCTGCAAGCTCGGCCCCTGCTTCGTCGTCCCGATCACCGACGGCATCCCGTTCCTCGATGAGATGGAGCCGGAAGACTGCTATTTGAAGTGGGACGTCAAGCTGCACGCGGTTTGCGACAAGGACGCGATCGACGACGTCTTCATGTTCGTCCAGGACGAAATGAAGCTGACGCTCTCGCCCTTGGCGCATGTCGACGCGCCCGCGCCTGCGCCGCTGTTCCAGCTTCTCGACGAAGAGCCGGCCCCGGTGGTCGAAATGCCTGCGCCGGTGGTCGAGGCCGCTGCCGCGCCCTTCGCCGAGCAGCCCGTCGCAAAGGCGGAGCCGAAATCCGAATCAAGGCTTGAACCGAAGCCCGAGGCCAAGCGTGACGATCGCGGCATTGCCACCGTTCGCGTTCAGGCCGAGCGCCTCGATGAACTGATGGACCGCGTCGGCGAACTCGTCATCGCACAGGCGCGGCTGACCCAGCTCGCTGCCTCCGGCTCCGACCTCTCGATCAAGATGATCGCCGAGGAGATCGAGCGCCTCGCTTCGTCGTTGCGCGATACCACGATGGGCGCACGCATGGTGCCGATCGGTTCGCTGTTCGGCCGTTTCCGCCGCCTCGTGCATGATCTGTCGCGCGATCTGTCGAAGCCTGTCGAATTCGTCACCTCAGGCGAGGATACCGAGCTCGACAAGACCATGATCGAGTGCCTGGCAGATCCGCTGGTGCATCTGATCCGCAATTCCGTCGACCACGGCATCGAAGACACCGCCACGCGCGCTGCCAACGGCAAGACCGAGCAAGGCCGGATCGAGCTCGCCGCGGTGCACTCCGGAGCGCAGGTACTCGTCACCGTGAAGGACAATGGCGGCGGCCTCAACACCGCGCGCATCCGTGCGAAGGCGGAAGAGCAGGGGCTGATCGCGGCCGGAGCCGTGCTCACCGACCATGAGATTCATCAATTCCTGTTCCATCCCGGCTTCTCGACCGCGCAGACCATCTCGGCGCTGTCCGGCCGCGGCGTCGGCATGGACGTGGTCAAGCGTACCATCGAGAACATGCGTGGCTCGATCGACCTGTCGACCCTGCCGGGGCAGGGCACCACGGTGACGCTACGCCTGCCGCTGACGCTTGCGATCATCGAAGGCCTGCTCATCCGGGTCGGCGAGGGCCGCTACATCATTCCGCTGTCCGCAGTGGAGGAATGCATCGAGCTGACCGCCGAGGACGAGCGCTCCCGCGGCCGCAATTTCCTCAACGTGCGCGGCAATCTCGTGCCCTTCCTCCGGTTGCGCGAGATCATGACCGCATCGGGCACGCCCGACCGGCACCAGAAGACGATCATCATCTCGACCGGCGAGACCCATGTCGGGCTCGTCGCCGACCAGATCATCGGTAACCACCAGACCGTGATCAAGTCGCTTTCCAAGCTGCATTCGGACGTCACGATGTTCTCCGGCGCGACCATCCTGGGTGACGGCACGGCGGCGTTGATCCTCGACGTCGCGCAGCTTGTCGCGCTCGCGCAGTCGAAGGTCGAGAAGCAGCATATCAGCGAGGCGGCGTGATGAACGGTGGTTTGGCTGGCGAACGTCAGGCTGACGCGATGCAGGTCGTGATGATCGGCCTTGGCGAGGAAAAGTTCGCGCTCGACGCCGGCCTCGTGCGCGAGATCATCGATCCCGTCCCGGTGACCAAGGTCGCGGGTGCGCGCGCCTTCGTTCCCAGCGTGATCAACGTGCGCGGCAACGTCATTCCGCTCGCCGATCTGCGCGTCCGCTTCGGCATGCCGCAGCTCGATGATTCTGCCGATACGCGCATCGTGGTCATCGAAATCGAGCTCGACGGCGAGCCGGTCCTGGTCGGCGTCACCGCCGACAAGGTCTACGAGGTCACCGAGATCTCCCAGGCCGACGTGCAGCAAACACCGCGGGTCGGCATGCACTGGAAGCCGGAGTTCATTCGCTTCATTGCGAAGTGGCGTGAAGAGTTCGTCATCGTTCCGAACATGGAACGCATCCTGAATTGAAGTGAGGTCTCGGGCGAGACCGGGGTAGGGGCTGGAAATGAGATTCACCGTCAAGGCAAAGCTTGCCAGTGCGTTCGGCGTGATCATCGTGTTGTCCGGGGTCGCGGGCGGTGTGGCCTACACGAAGCTCGGCGACATGATGGCGACTGCCGACAGCATGGTCCTGCGCGCAAACCGGATGGAGAAGGCGACGCAGATCGAAAAGGACATCCTGCTTCAGCTGCGCGCCGAGAAGAACTCGATCCTCGGAACGGAAGCCCAGGCGGAACAGTTTGCGGCGGATGCGGCCAAGCTGCGCGAGCAGGCGACGAAGACCAGAGATGAGGTCTACGCGCTGGCGAGCGAAGCGGGCAGGAAGCTGCTGGACGGCTTTGCGGCGTCGTACGCCAAGATGAATGCGTACCAGGAAGAGACGATCAGGCTGGCCAAGACGGACAAGTCGAAGGCCATGGAGCGCTCGATGGGTGACGGCCGCAAGGTCGTCGCAGACGCAATGGAATCCATGGGCGCCTACGTCGCCAATACGAAGAAGCAGATGGCCGAGCAGGCCGTCCAATCCAAGGCAGAGGGGCACCAGGCGCAATTCCTGCTGATGACGCTGATCGGCATCTCGCTGGCGGTTGCGGTCGGGGCGGCGCTCTGGATCTCGATCTCGATCAGTCGGTCGCTCGGCCGAGCGGTCGGTCTTGCCGGATCGGTCGCCGAGGGCGATCTCAGCCGGACCATTCCTTCCGCCAGCAACGACGAGATCGGCGATCTCGTCAGGTCCTTGAATGCAATGGTCGAGAAACTCCGGCAGATCGTCGCCGAAGCGCTCACCGCGGCGCAGAACGTCTCCGCCGGCAGCCAGGAGCTCTCCGCGAGTTCGGAGCAACTTTCGCAGGGCGCCACCGAACAAGCCTCCTCGGCCGAGGAAGCCTCGTCTTCGATGGAGGAGATGGCTTCGAACGTGAAGCAGAACGCCGACAACGCCAACCAGACCGAGAAGATCGCCGCGCAATCGGCGAGGGATGCCGAATCCAGCGGTGCCGCCGTGGGCCGTGCCGTCGAAGCGATGCAGACGATCGCCGAGAAGATCACGATCGTGCAGGAGATCGCACGGCAGACCGACCTGCTTGCGCTCAACGCGGCGGTCGAGGCCGCGCGCGCCGGCGAGCATGGCAAGGGCTTTGCGGTCGTCGCCTCCGAAGTCCGCAAGCTTGCCGAACGCAGCCAGGCTGCCGCCGCCGAGATCGGAACGCTCTCGACGGAGACCGTGAAGGTCGCTCGCGAAGCCGGCGAGATGCTGTCCAAGCTCGTGCCCGATATCAAGAAGACCGCCGAGCTGGTGCAGGAAATCACCGCGGCTTGCCGCGAGCAGGACGTCGGATCGGCCCAGATCAACCAGGCGATCCAGCAGCTCGACAAGGTCGGCCAGCAGAATGCCAGCGCCTCCGAGCAGGTGTCCTCGACTTCGGAAGAACTCGCCTCCCAGGCCGAGCAGCTCCAGTCGACCATCTCGTTCTTCCGGATCGAGCAGGCGGGCCGCGGCGAGGGCTCCGCGCCCGCGCCGATCGACCGCGCCG
>NZ_JALBGZ010000257.1:0-7994 GCF_023006515.1 Bradyrhizobium sp. PRIMUS42 | reverse complement strand
AGCCCGCAGGACGGCAGCCCGGCGGCCAAGGCCGGCATCGAGGCGGGAGACGTCATCACCGCCGTCAACGGCACCGCGATCAAGGACTCCCGCGACCTCGCCCGTACCATCGCCACCCTGCCCCCGGGCAGCTCGGTGAAGCTCGACGTCTTCCACAAGGGCGCGACCAAGACGCTGACGCTCGCACTCGGCGAGCTGCCGAACGAGCGGCAGGCCAAAGGAAATGGCAGCGCTGACGAGGGTAAGGGGCAGCCGAACGACGGCACGCCGCGTCTCGGGCTCGGCCTGGCTCCGGCCGGTGACGTCCAGGGCGCTGGCCAGAAGGGCGTCGTCGTCACGGAAGTCGATCCGCAAGGGCCGGCGGCGCAGCGCGGCATCCAGACTGGCGACGTCATCCTCAATGTCGGCGGCAAGGCGGTCGCCAATGTCGGCGACGTCCGCTCCGAGCTGGCGCAGGCCAAATCGTCCGGCAAGCGCAGCGTGCTGTTGCAGGTCAGAACCGCGGAGGCGACGAGGTTCGTGGCGGTGCCGCTCGCCTGAGGCGAGCATCGACCAGCCAAAAATCAAGCAAGGCGGCCCTCGGGCCGCCTTGTCCGTTTGCCTTCAGAGTCCCTGGAGGGGTCATCGATAACATTCTCGTTAACGGCAGGGATGGTGACCGGGTTCGTCCGAAAAAGCCGTGTTCGCTCATCACAGTTGAGTTGCTCGGGTCTGCCGGCAACGACGCCGCCAACACGGGTTGCAAGCGTGGAACTTCGAACTTGCCGCCGCTTTGTGGAGCTGGCCGGTGGTTCGCATTTGATCGGTGCCGACATGGATCGATTGAAGCTCTCGCTGAGGGGGGCGCTGCTCGCGGCGCCGTTCGTGCTCTGGGGCGGAAACGCGCTCGGTCGTGATGACGGCCGCTACGCGGACTCACCCCTCAAGCCATGGTTCGACAGCCTGCGCAGCCACCTCGGCCCGTGTTGCTCGGACGCAGATGGTTTTGCCGTCGCTGATCCCGACTGGGAGTCGCACAACGGGCATTATCGCGTGCGTCTCGACGGGGAGTGGGTCGAAGTGCCTGATGAAGCCGTCATCACCGAGCCGAACCGCGCCGGCCGCACCATGGTGTGGCCGGTGAAGACAGCCTTTGGGGTCTCGATCCGCTGCTTCATGCCGGGCAGCATGATCTGAGACAGGTCAGCGTCAATGCTTGCTGGATTTGCGCTTCGACGATTTCTTGGTTGTCTTCTTAGTCGTCTTCTTAGTGGTCTTCGTCGTCCTCTTCTTGGACGCTTTCTTCTTCGAGGCCTTCTTCGGGACCTTCTTGCCCTTCTTGCGCGCCTTCGACAGTCCGATCGCGATCGCCTGCTTGCGACTCTTCACGCGTCCGCCACGGCCCTTGCGACCGCTCTTTGCCGTGCCCTTCTTGTAGCGTCGCATCTCGCTTTCGACATCGCTGCCGGAGCTGCGTGAGTAGCGACGTTTCTTTGCCTTGCGTGCCATGCATGTTCTCCCTTGGCCGAGAGAACCATTCGACCCAGGCATGGTTCCGAAAGCGAGCACCTCACGTTCCAGATGCGCGACGCAGCCTAGAAGGAATTCGCCAGCTCGATCTCCGCTTCCAGCACCTGGATGCGACGTGCGGCCTCGGTGAAGGACAGATCGCGCGCATATTGTGCGGGCTGATAAGCCTCATCGCTCAGCCGTTTCAGCCTTAGCCCCTGCGCGCGGGTCATCTGCTCGGTGAGGAAGACCCTGGCGTCGTATTTACCTTGAACCTGCATCTGGCTTCTCCGTCCTGAAAAGGTGACTTGACTATATGTTCTTATTTTGTTCTAACAAGCCATGGACAACAGAATTAATGAAATTCGGCGTAAAATCAGCGTCTTGAGGCTGGAAATGGCCGACGTCGAGGCCGCCGTGCGCGATCGCGTCAACGGCGATCGCGATTGCAGCCAGCAGGCCCTGGCGCAGATGGATTTGCGCCGGAGGATCAATCTGCTGGTCGGCGAATGGAGGGCTGCCGGAGGCGGTGACGTGCTGCCTGACGTCCGCGACCGGATGCGCCGTCGTTCGTTGAAGACAGTCGGCAATCCCCAGCTCACGAACACACGGCGCTGAAATCTTTGAGGGGCGCCATGGAGGAAGACCCGGACACTTACCGGATCTTGAGGTTGCGCGCCGAGATTCTCGAATTGGGCTCTGCCATCCGGCAATTGCAGCGCGCGGGTCTCGATGATGCGGCGGCCCAACTTCTGATCGGACGCAAGCGCGCACAGCTCGAGTATCTCGTGAAGGCGAATTCTGTGAGCCCCGGGCTCAACTTCCAAGCGCGCCGGCCGCAATGAGCTGACGCGGGCGCTCGCCGATACGGCGCGCGATTGCCTCGATCATCGAGACGAAAAAGCCCCGCGCCGCCGCGGGGCTTTTGTTTGAGATGGGCGCCTGAGCTTACTTGGTGTTGCTCATGCCCTTGCTGCTCTTGTTCGTCATGGTGCCGCCCTGGTCCGATCCGGGACCGGAGCCGCCCTGGCCGGAAGGATCCGCGCCCTTCGAGGACTTGGTGTTGGCCCCAGTGGTCTGCGATGACGACATCGAGGATCCGTGTTTCGCCTTGTGCGACTTGGCCTGCGCAGCGAGCGGTGCAGCGGCGAGACCGGTTGCCAACATCACGGTGAGAGCGAGCTTGGTCATTGTCATGTGAGGAACTCCCTGAGTTAAATTGACGCAGGCAGCCAACCGCCATTTATCGCAGGAGTTCCCAACAAAGCATCTGCCCCGCTTGACGCACGCTTCAAGATTGCTTGTCCTCAGCGAGGATGAACACCACGCCGGTGAGGGTCGCGCCGATCGCGAACGTCGTCACCAATGTAAAGGCAAAAACGATCGCGGCTTGGCTTCCACCGTGATTGAGCAGGTTGGCGACGGCGGGATTGCACAGGATCAGCGCGAGACTGAAGGTGAGGCCGAGGGCCGCGCCCATCATCGCATGCGTCATCAGCTTGATGATGCCGGCAGGAGAGACCAAGTCCGACGACTTTTTTGCGCGCATGGGACTGCATCCCGATCTGGCATGCAAACGCGGGCTATAGTCGCCGGTTCCAAATAAATGAAGGAATTGTCATCACCGGCTTCATCCGGCGTTCATGCCGGTCTTGCGATGATAAGCGCCATCAAAACGGGACATTCGATATGGGTAAGGTAGTCTTTCTTTACCGCTCACTGGCCTATCGCAACGCCGCCGCGGACATCCTGCGCAAAGCACGCAAGCTGCCGCAGGGCGCGGAGCGAAGCGCGGCTCGCCGCTATGCCAGGGCGCTACGCGATCTCGCCCAAACGGAAGCCTGGCTCGAAGGCCGGGTCGCGCGCGAACCGCGGATGGCGCAACGTATGACGAGCGCGGCGTCCGGCTAGAGCTTTTGTCATTCCGATTGATTGTCATTCCGATTGAATCGAAACGGAAGCTCTCGATTCTCGTCCTGACGCGTTTTTTCGACGCGAAACAGTCTTCACTTCGCTGCAAAACGCTCTAACCGGATGCACGCTGCAATTCGGCGGCGCTGGCCTCGTCGAATTTGCCGGATGCGGTTGTCGCCGCCGTCTTGCGTGTCAACGGCACCTCCAGACGGCACAACAGGCCCTCGGCTCGCCAATCGAACAGCGCCTGACCACCGAGCTGGGACTCGACGCTCGCGAGCAGGCTCCGGGTGCCGAAGCCGCGAGATTTCGGAGTCATGACGAGCGGACCGCCGGATTCCTCCCAACTCAGCGTAAGCACTTGATCCTTGACCTGCCAGCCGATCGTGAGCCGTCCCGACCTGGTCGAGAGGGCGCCATACTTGGCTGAGTTGGTGAAGAGCTCATGCAGCGCGAGCGCCAGCGTCTGGGCCGTCGCCGGCAGCAACTGGACCTCCGGACCCGCCAATATGATCTGGCCACCGAGCGAATAGGGCGCAAGCTCCTCGTCGATCAGCCTGGAGAGCTCGGCGCCCTGCCAGCTCGACAGCGACAGGATAGTGTGCACGCGCGCCAGCGCATTGATCCGTCCCTCGACGGCGTTGACATAGTCCTTGACCTCATCGGCACGGGTGAGGCGCACGATCGACTGCGCCAGTGCCAACGCATTCTTGGCGCGATGATCGACTTCCCGCGCCAGCAGATTCTGCCGTTCCTCGGCACGTTTGCGTTCCGTAATGTCCACGGTGACGCCGCTCACGCGCACGACGCGACTGCTATCGTCCACGGTTGCCGCCGCCGTGCCGACGCACCAGCGCACTTCCCCGTCGGGCCTGATAATGCGGAACTCGGTCTCGTAGGCGCGCGCGCCCTTGTTGAATTCGGCGATCGCCTTGCGCAACTGATCGACGTCGTCGGGATGTAACAGCGCCTGAACGTTGGCCGGGTTGACCTCGAAGCTCTCGGGGCTGACGCCAAAGATGCGATACTGCCCCTCGTCCCACATCCAGTCGCCGCTGATCCAGTCCCAATCCCAGGAGCCCATCTTGCCGGCAGCGATCGCCATGCTGCGCCGCTGCTCGCTCTCGCGCAGCCTCGCGGTGGAGTTCTCCAATTCCGCCGTGCGCGCGCGGACGCGATCCTCGAGCTCCTGGTTCAGACGTTCGAGCTCGCGGGTCTTGCGGTAGAGCTCGGCAAACACCTTGATCTTGGCGCGCAGCACCTCCGGCACGACCGGTACCGGCACGTAGTCGACCGCTCCCATCTCGTAGCCGCGCAACCGGTCGATGTCGCTGACCTGGATGGCGGAGATGAAGATCATCGCGGTCTTCTGGAAGCGCGGATGTTCGCGGATCATTGCGGCGAGCTCGAAGCCGTCGAGCTCGGGCATGCAGACGTCGACCAGGATCACCGCGATCTCGGTCTTGAGCAGCAGCTCCAGCGCCTCGCGTCCGGACGAGGCGATCACGAGGTTCTCGCCGAGTTCCTTCAGGATCACCTCATAGGCGAGCAGCTTGGCCGGCTGGTCGTCGACGAGCAGGATGTTGACCTTTTCGTGGTCCATTCGCGGGCCCAACTCAGCGGTGCAGCCACATGCGGATCGCAAGCAGCAATTGATCGGTGTTGACGGGTTTGGCGAGGTAGTCGGACGCGCCGGCTTCGAGGCATTTCTCCCGGTCGCCCTTCATCGCCTTGGCGGTCAGCGCGATGATCGGAAGGCGGGCGAAGGCCGGATTTTCGCGAATGACGCCGATGGTCTGATAGCCATCCATCTGCGGCATCATGATGTCCATCAGCACGATGGCGATCTCCGGGTTGGATTCGACCAGGGTCACCGCTTCGTTGCCGGTCGTCGCCGTCAGCACTTTCATGCCGCGCCGTTCCAGCACGCTCGACAGCGCGAAGATGTTGCGGGCGTCGTCGTCGACGAGCAGCGCGGTCTTGCCGATCAGGTCCTCGTCGGAACTGTTCAGCTTCTCCAGCATGCGTTGCTTCTCGACCGGAAGTTCCGTGATGACACGGTGCAGGAACAGCGCCGTCTCGTCGAGCAGGCGCTCGGGCGATTCCACGCCCTTGACCACGATGCTGCGCGCCATGGTGTGGAGCTCCGCATCCTCTTCCGCCGAGAGTTCGCGGCCGGTGAACACCACGACCGGAATGTTCGACAGCGCCTCGTCGTTGCGGATCTGGTCCAGTACCTCGAAGCCGCTCATGTCGGGCAGCCGCAGGTCGAGCACCACGCAGTCGCACGGCTCTTCGCGCAGCGTCGAGAGCGCGCCTGCGCCGGTGTCGGTCGTTACGATCTCGATGTCGTCGTGGTGCAGCAGCTCGCGGATCGAGAGCTGCTCGGCCTCGTTGTCCTCGACGATCAGGAGCCGCTTGCGCCGCGGCCGTGCATATTCCTTGATCTGCGTCAGCGCGGCCGAGACGCCTTCGGTCGTCGTCGGCTTGTTGACGAAGGAGAACGCACCACGCGCCAGCGCATGCTGGCGGTCCTCGTCGAGCGTGATGATCTGTACGGGGATGTGACGGGTCAGCGGATTGTGCTTGAGCTGGCTCAGCACGGTCCAGCCGAGCATGTCAGGCAGGAACACGTCGAGCGAGACTGCTCGCGGCTGATATTGCTTGGCAAGCTCCAGCGCCTCCGCGCCGCGGGCGGCGACCAGCACCTTGAATCCCTTGTCGCGAGCGAGATCGACCAGCACGCGCGCATAATGCGGGTCGTCCTCGACGATCAGGAGGATGCTGTCGCCGGGCTCGAGGTTGAGCCGGTCGTCGGGAAGCTGCTCGATGACGCGCTGCTGCTCCGGCGAGGCCGGCTGCAGCGCCGGCGGCTGGTTGTGTGTCTGTGGCGCGGGCGCCGCGCGGGGGGCGAGCGTCGGGCCGGAATATTTGAGCGGCAGATAAAGCGTGAACGACGAGCCCTTGCCCGTCGCGCTGCGCAGATGAATTTCGCCGCCGAGCAGGCTTGCCAGCTCGCGGCTGATCGCAAGTCCAAGGCCGGTGCCGCCGTATTTCCGGCTGGTGCCGGCATCGGCCTGCTGGAACGCCTCGAAGATCAGCTTCTGCTTCTCCACGGGAATGCCGATGCCGGTGTCGGACACTTCGAAGGCGATCACCGCCGGCGCGGAATTCAGGACCGGGTGATCCGTACCCCAGCCGCCGACGGCGCCGGCGACCTTGAGGCGCACCTCGCCTTCGGCGGTGAACTTGAAGGCGTTGGAGAGCAGGTTCTTCAGGACCTGTTGCAGGCGCTTGGAGTCGGTGACGATGCTGCGCGGAAGGGTGGGATCGACGTCGATCTTGAACGACAGATTGCGATTGTCCGCCTCGTGCCGGAACGGCCGCCCGACGGTCTCGAGCAGGTTCGCGGTCAGGATTTCCTCGGCGTCGACCGTCACCGTGCCGGATTCGATCTTGGACAGATCCAGAATGTCGCTGATCAGATTAAGCAGGTCGGTGCCGGCGCCGTGGATGGTGCGGGCGAATTCGACCTGCTTGGCCGAGAGGTTGCCGTCCGGATTGTCGGTGAGCTGCTGTCCCAGGATCAGGATCGAGTTCAGCGGCGTGCGCAGCTCGTGGCTCATATTGGCGAGGAATTCGGACTTGTACTTCGAGGTCAGCGCGAGCTCGGTCGCCTTTTCCTCCAGGGCGCGGCGGGCCTGCTCGATCTCCTGGTTCTTGCGTTCGACCTCGACGTTGCGCTCGGCGAGCTGCTGCGCCTTCTGCTCGAGCTGGTCGTTGGTCTGCTGCAATTCGCGCTGCTGGGTCTGAAGCTCGCCGGCGAGCTGCTGCGACTGCTTGAGCAGGCCCTCGGTCTGCATCGTCGCTTCGATCGAATTGAGCACGATGCCGATGGAGTCGGTGAGTTGCTCCAGGAACGTCATCTGCGAGGTCGTGAAGGAGACGAGCGAGGCAAGCTCGATCACGGCCTTGACCTGGCCCTCGAACAGCACAGGCAGCACGACGAGGTTCTTCGGCGCGACGCGGAACAGCGCCGAGTTGATCGGCACCACGTCGGATGGAATGTCGGCGACAACGCGCGGCCGGCTGTCGAGGGCGCACTGGCCGATCAGTCCGTCGCCGAACTGCAATACGCGCTGATACGGATAGATGCCGTCGCTGGCATAGGAGGCCAGCAGCAGGAGGTGCGGATTGTCCTCGCTCTCGACCTGGTAGATCACGCCGGTATGGGCGTTCACCAGTGGCGACAGCTCGGTGAGCAGCAGCCGGCCGACGGTGGTGAGGTCGCGCTGGCCCTGGAGCATGTTGGTGAATTTGGCGAGGTTGGTCTTCAGCCAGTCCTGCTCGGTGTTCACGTCCGTCGTGAGACGGAGATTCGTGATCATCGTGTTGATGTTGTCTTTCAGTTCGGCCACCTCGCCGCGGGCGTCGACCTGGATCGATCGCGTCAGGTCGCCCTTGGTCACGGCGGTCGCGACCTCGGCGATCGCGCGCACCTGCGAGGTGAGGTTGGCAGCGAGCAGGTTGACGTTGCCGGTGAGGTCCTTCCAGGTGCCGGCAGCGCCGGGCACGTTGGCCTGACCGCCGAG
>NZ_JALBGZ010000256.1:0-8084 GCF_023006515.1 Bradyrhizobium sp. PRIMUS42 | reverse complement strand
GGCGGCGTCGGCTCGATCCTGATCCAGCTTGCCCGCCGCCTCACCGGGCTGACGGTGCTCGCGACCGCGACGCGGCCGGAATCGCAAAAATGGTGCCTCGATCTCGGCGCGCATGCGGTAATCGATCATGGCAAGCCGATGAAGGAGCAGATCGAGAAGCTGAAGCTGCCGCCGGTCGCGCTGGTGGCGAGCCTCACCTTCACCGACCAGCACTACAAGGCGATCGCCGAGTTGATGGCGCCGCAGGGCCGGTTCGGCCTGATCGACGATCCCCCGGAGTTCACCATGAGCACGTTTAAGGGCAAGGCGATCTCGGTCCACTGGGAATCGATGTTCACGCGCTCCTCGTTCCAGACGGCGGACATGATCGCGCAGCATCATCTGCTGAACGACGTCGCCGACCTCATCGACAAGGGCGTGCTGCGCACGACGCTCGACCAGACTTTCGGCACGATCAACGCCGCCAACCTCAAGCGCGCGCATGCGCTGCTCGAGAGCGGCAAGTCGCGCGGCAAGATCGTGCTGGAGGGGTGGTAGGCGAAGGACTCGCAGGGTGGGCAAAGGCGCACTTGCGCCGTGCCCACCACAATCTTCTCAACATGCACTCGAGGTGGCGGGCACGCTACACTTTGCCCACCCTACGGCAGCTACGTTCAAGCCCCGCCCTCGACGAATAGCAGCCGCCGCTCCAGCGCCGTCTGCCGCAGCTCGAGCGCCTCGGCATATTCCGGCGAGGCGTACCATTCCTTCAGCCTCGCCATCGACGGGAATTCGACGATCACGATGGCCTTCGGCGGAAGATTGCCCTCCGCCAGTTCGGCTTTGCCGCCACGGACGAGATAGTGCCCGCCGTACTGCGCGATCGTCTTCGCGGCGAGCGTCCGATAGGCCTCAAATCCGTCGGGATCGCGCGTCTCGACCTCGGAAATTGCGTAGGCTGTCATACACGGCCTCAGGCGATCGTGTTGACGATGCCGCCTTCCGCGCGCAGCGCCGCGCCGTTGGTGGCAGACGCCTGCTTCGAAGCAACGTAGACCACCATGTTGGCGATCTCGTCGACACTGGCGAAGCGCTGAATCAACGAGCTCGGGCGATGCTGCTTGACGAAATTGGCCGCGGCCTCGTCCACGGATTGTCCGTTTTGCTTCGCGAGATCCTTCACGAAGGTCTCGACGCCCTCCGACATGGTCGGGCCCGGCAGCACGGAATTGACGGTGACGCCGGTGCCGCGGGTGAGCTGCGCCAGGCCCCGCGCGACCGAGAGCTGGGCCGTCTTGCTCATGCCGTAGTGGATCATCTCGACGGGAATGTTGAGCCCGGACTCCGAGGAGATGAAGACGATGCGGCCCCAATTGCGCTTGAGCATGCCTTGCATATAGGCGCGCGACAGCCGCACGCCGCTCATGACGTTGACCTCGAAGAAGCGGCTCCAGTCCTCGTCGGGGATGTCGAAAAAGTCCTTCGGCTCGAAGATGCCGGCATTGTTGATGAGGATGTCGACGTCCGGCAGCGCCGCAACGAGCGCCTTGCAGCCTGCGGCAGTCGAGACGTCGGCAGCGATTCCGCGCACCTTGGCGCCCGTCCCTTCCAGCTTGCGTACGGCGGCATCGACCTTGTCTTGGCCGCGGCCATTGATCACAACGCTGGCGCCTGAAGCGGCGAGACCCTTGGCAATGGCGTGGCCAATGCCGGCGGTCGAGCCGGTCACGAGCGCGGTCTTTCCGGAAAGGTCGATGTTCATGCGTCATCTCCATTTGAAGCTGGTGCGGATATCGTGCGCAGCGCAGACGGATGCAATCGCCACTCACCGACGCGTGAGGATCGGCCGCCACAACGGAGGAATCGTAGGGTGGGCAAAGCGGAGCGTGCCCACCATTTCGAGACGGTGCTAGACCCATGGTGGGCACGGCGCGCGAAGAGCGCGCCTTTGCCCACCCTACGGGTCCGTCATCGCGGCGGCAGCGTCCTGAGAAAGGCGACGATCGCATCGAGATCCTGGGCCGTCATGCTGGCGTAGGCAGCATAGGCCATCGGCGGCTTGAGCTTGTGACCATCGCGCGCGATGCCTTGCGTAATCGCACGTTTGATTTCGTCGTCGCTCCATTGGCCCAGGCCGATCGCTCGATCGGGGGTGATGTTGGGAGAGACGGACTCCCCCCACGGCCCCCTGAACGTCCGGCCGCCCTTGCCGCTCGCTGCGGCGAAATCGTGGACGGCGGACGGGCCTTCCGGCGTATGGCATTCCAGGCAATGGGCAATGGTCAACAGATAACGGCCGCGCGCGCTCGACCAGCGTTTCGCCAGCGGCCGGCGACATCAGCAGCGCCAACACGAATCCAAACACAATCCTCATGAGGGCCCCCGCCCGGAATGCGTTCAACAAAACGACGCGCAGCATGAGATGCCGTTGCGCCATACAAAAAAGCGGCGCCCAGGGGCGCCGCTTTCTGAAAACCCAATGCCGGTCGGCTTACGCCGCCTCGGCTTCCTTCTCCTGCACCGGACCGGAGTCCTGGCCCTTGGCATCGACGTCGCGATCGACGAACTCGATCACGGCCATCGCGGCGTTGTCGCCGTAGCGGAAGCCGGCCTTGATGATGCGGGTGTAGCCGCCCTGGCGGTCCTTGTAGCGGGGCGCCAAAACGTCGAACAGCTTCTTGACCTGGTCCTTGTCGCGCATCTCGGAGATGGCCTGGCGGCGCATGGCCAGCCCGCCCTTCTTGCCGAGGGTGACCAGCTTCTCGACGATCGGGCGCAATTCTTTCGCCTTCGGCAGCGTGGTGACGATCTGCTCGTGCTTGATCAGCGCGGCGCACATATTGGCGAACATCGCGCGGCGATGCTCGGCAGTGCGGTTGAGCTTCCGATGAACCTTGCCGTGACGCATGTGACTATTCCTTACGTAAAAACTGCCGCGACGGTTCGTCGGACATGTTGCTCAGGTGGGCTGCCTGCGTTCGCCCGGTCGTCATTCCGGACGGCGCGAAGCGTCGATCCGGAATCTCGAGATTCCGGGTTCGGTCCTACGGACCGCCCCGGAATGACGAAATACTCAGTAGTGATCCTCGAAGCGCTTGGCGAGCTCGTCGATGTTCTCCGGCGGCCAGCCCGGTACTTCCATGCCGAGATGCAGACCCATCTGGGCCAGCACTTCCTTGATCTCGTTGAGCGACTTGCGGCCGAAGTTCGGGGTGCGGAGCATTTCCGCTTCGCTCTTCTGCACGAGGTCGCCGATGTAGACGATGTTGTCGTTCTTCAAGCAGTTGGCCGAACGCACCGACAGCTCGAGCTCGTCCACCTTCTTGAGGAAGGCCGGGTTGAAGGCGAGGTCCGGGATGATCTCCTGGGCGACTTCCTTGCGCGGCTCTTCGAAGTTGACGAACACGTTGAGCTGATCCTGCAGGATGCGCGCGGCGTAAGCCACGGAGTCATCCGGCGTCAGCGCGCCGTTGGTCTCGATCGTCATGGTCAGCTTGTCGTAGTCGAGGATCTGGCCCTCACGGGTGTTCTCGACCTTGTAGGAGACCTTGCGGACCGGCGAGTACAGGCTGTCGACCGGGATCAGGCCGATCGGCGCATCCTCGGGACGGTTGCGCTCGGCGGGCACGTAGCCCTTGCCGGTGGCGACCGTGAACTCCATGCGGATCTCGGCGCCTTCGTCGAGGGTGCAGATCTGCAGATCCGGGTTGAGCACGACGACGTCGCCGACGGTCTGGATGTCGCCAGCGGTGACGACGCCCGGGCCGGACTTCTTCACGACCATACGCTTGGGGCCTTCGCCCTGCATCTTGATCGAGATGTCCTTGATGTTGAGCACGATGTCGGTGACGTCCTCACGGACGCCCGCGATCGAGGAGAACTCGTGCAGCACGCCGTCGATGTGCACCGACTGCACCGCTGCGCCCTGGAGCGAGGAGAGCAGGATGCGGCGCAGCGCGTTGCCGAGCGTCTGGCCGAAGCCGCGCTCGAGCGGCTCGGCGACGATGGTCGCGAAACGCGAGGGATCGCTGCCGGGCTGCACCTGGAGCTTGTTCGGTCGAATCAGTTCTTGCCAATTTTTCTGGATCGTCACTGTTTCACCCATACAGGCCAGTCATACTGCGATTGCAGATACTGGCGTTGGAGAAAGGCCGCAGGTCATTCCCGCGGCTTTGCAAAAAACAATCGCGGGCGCCGATGCGCCCGCAATTTCGTATCAAACGCGCCGACGCTTGCGGGGACGGCAACCGTTGTGCGGGATCGTAGTCACGTCACGGATCGAGGTGACGGTGAAGCCTGCGGCCTGGAGCGCGCGGAGCGCCGATTCGCGGCCCGAACCGGGACCTGCGACTTCGACTTCGAGCGTGCGCATGCCGTGCTCCTGCGCCTTCTTGGACACGTCTTCGGCGGCAACCTGCGCGGCGTACGGGGTCGACTTGCGCGAGCCCTTGAAGCCCATCGTGCCGGCGGAAGACCAGGCAATCGTGTTGCCCTGCGCGTCGGTGATGGTGATGGTCGTGTTGTTGAACGACGAATTCACGTGCGCGACGCCGGAGGCGATGTTCTTGCGCTCACGACGACGAACGCGGGTGGCTTCCTTGCCCATGGAGTACCTTTCCTGAAGATCTCAAACGCCGCCGTAATGCCAGCGGCTACACCTGTGGAACGAAAGGCGCGTGGCGAACGGGTCATCCCTGTTCGCCACACGCCGCGATTTGGATTCGAAAACTTACTTCTTCTTGCCGGCGATGGCCTTCGCCGGGCCCTTGCGCGTGCGCGCATTGGTGTGGGTGCGCTGGCCGCGCACCGGCAGACCGCGACGATGACGCAGGCCGCGATAGCAGCCGAGGTCCATCAGACGCTTGATGTTGATGCCGACCTCGCGACGCAGGTCGCCCTCGACGAGATAGTCGCGGTCGATCACTTCGCGGATCTGGAGCACTTCGGCATCGCTGAGCTGATTGACGCGACGATCCACGGGGATCTTCACCTTCTCCAGGATCTCACCGGCGATCTTCTGACCGATGCCATGGATGTACTGGAGCGCGATCAGCACGCGCTTGTTGGTGGGAATGTTCACGCCGGCAATACGGGCCACGGCCTTCTCTCCTGTCGCCGATCCTCGTCAGGATCGGGCTTAAGTGCTTGTGTTCTCGGGCAGGTGTTCACAAACGCGAACACGACGCCCACCCCCGGTCTTCCTGGGGCCCGGCATCGTCTGAAACTATCCGACTTGGATGCGGGGCTTATTAAGGGATTCCAGGGGCTTTCGTCAACCGCTGCTAGCGCTTGGCTCGCTTTTTCGTGACCTTTTTTGCAGCCTTCCTGGCACCCTTTTTGACTGCCTTCTTGGCGGTCTTTTGGGCTGCCTTTTTCGCTGCTTTCTTGACGGTCTTCTTGCCGGCTTTCTTGGCCGCCTTCTTGGGGCCCTTCACCGCCGTCTTGGCCGCCTTTTTGGCCGATTTGGCGGGTTTTCTGGCCGTTTCCGCCGGCTTTTTGGCTGTTTTCCTGGTCGCCGCCTTGCTCACCGTCTTGCCCGCCCTGGCCTTCTTGGCCGGCGCCGCCTTGGCTGCGCTTTTGGCGCGGGTCTTCGGCTCGACAGCGCCCAGCGCCAGCAGCTGCCGATGGATGGCGCGGGTGACCTCGTCGATGGCCATCATACCGTCGATGGTCGAGAGCTTCCGCCGCTCGGAATAGTAGTGAATCAGCGGTTCCGTCTGGTTGCGGTAGCTGGCTAACCGCTTGGTCAGGACCTCCGGGGTGTCGTCGAGTCGGACCTCCTCCCCGCGCTCACGCATCTGGGCGACGCGAGTCTCGACGCGGCTCAGCAGCGCGCTCTCGTTGACGCGGAGCTCGATGACGGCATCGAGCTTGAGGTGCTTATGCTTGAGCAACTCGTCCAGCGCCTCGGCCTGCGGTACGGTGCGCGGGAAGCCGTCGAGGATGAAACCGTTTTTGGCATCCGGCTGGTCGATTCGGTCGGAGATGATTCCGACCACGACCTCGTCGGGCACGAGGCCGCCGCTGGCCATGATCTCCTTGGCCTTCAGCCCGACCGGCGTTCCCGCCGCAACCGCCGCGCGCAGCATCTCGCCGGTCGAGAGCTGGACGATGCCATAGCGCTGCACCAAGAGTTGCGCCTGGGTCCCCTTGCCCGACCCCGGCGGTCCCAGAAGTATAATTCTCATCGGCGTACGCCCCCCCGATTGGTGAGCGATACGTCGCGCACCTGTGTTTGAAGATCAAGAACGGTGCAAACCACAATCAGCGCCGCACCGCTACCCATATCATAAGGGAGCGAATGGGCGGACGCCAAGGAGGCTTTGAAATCAGGGATTGCGGCGCAGTGAGAGCAGCTCTGCCGACGCAGCCGGTGGCTCGCTGACGGCGCAGCCGGCGTCGCACATTGCTCGCGCCGCGAATCGGCGGCGCATTGGCGCCGCCGAGAGAAGGCATTTAGCGGCGGCGGCCGCGCAGCTTCGACTTGCGGATCAGGCCTTCATACTGATGCGCCAGCAGATAGCCCTGCACCTGCGCCACGGTGTCCATGGTGACACTGACGACGATCAGCAGCGAGGTGCCGCCGAAGTAGAACGGCACCGAGGCGTAGGAGATCAGGATCTCCGGGATCAAGCAGACGATCGCCAGATAGACCGCACCTAACACGGTGACGCGCGAGAGCACGTAGTCGATATATTCCGCGGTGCGCTCGCCGGGACGGATGCCCGGAATGAAGCCGCCGTGCTTCTTCAGATTGTCCGCGGTCTCGGTCGGGTTGAATACGATCGCGGTGTAGAAGAAGGCGAAGAACACGATCAGCGCCAGATACATGATCAGGAACAGCGGACGGCCGTGGCCGAGCTGGGTGGTGATCCACTGGAACCATTCCGGCCCACTGCCCGCGTTGAAGTTCGCAACCGTAGTCGGCAGCAGCAGCAGCGAGGACGCGAAGATCGGCGGGATCACGCCCGAGGTGTTGAGCTTGAGCGGCAGATGCGAGGACTGGCCCTCGAACATCTTGTTGCCAACCTGACGCTTCGGATACTGGATCAAGAGGCGGCGCTGCGCGCGCTCCATGAACACGATGAAGGCGATCACGGCGACCGCCATGATGATGACGACCAGGATCAGGCCGGTCGACATCGCGCCCTGACGGCCGAGCTCGAGCATGTTGGCGAGCGCGGCGGGCAGCTCGGCGACGATGCCGGCGAGAATGATCAGCGAGATGCCGTTGCCGATGCCGCGCGAGGTGATCTGCTCGCCCAGCCACATCAGGAACATGGTGCCGCCGGTCAGCGTGATCGCGGTGGACAGCCGGAAGAACATGCCGGGGTCGCTGACGACGTTGCCGGCGCCCTCGAGACCCACCGCAATACCGTAGGACTGGAACGCGGCCAGGATCACGGTGAGATAGCGGGTGTACTGGTTCAGCAGCTTGCGGCCGGACTCGCCTTCCTTCTTCAGCGCCTCGAGTTGCGGCGAGACGGTGGTGAGGAGCTGGATGATGATCGAGGCCGAGATATACGGCATGATGTTCAGCGCGAAGATCGCCATGCGGTGGATGCCGCCGCCGGCGAACATGTTGAACATGCCGAGGATGCCGCCCGCCTGGGAACGGAACACCTGCTCCCAGATATTGGGATCGATGCCGGGGAGCGGGATGTAGGTCCCGAGCCGATAAACGAGCAGCGCACCCAGGGTGAACCAGATGCGCTTCTTCAGTTCGTCAGCCTTGGCAAACGCACCGAAATTGAGATTGGCTGCCAGTTGTTCCGCTGCAGAGGCCATCTTGGACTTTCTCCCGCCGCCTATTGCGCCGTCATGCCCGCGGCCGGGCTACTCTCGCGGACGCCGGACATTATCTGGGGCTCGGCTTCGATAAGTCCACGTCCCGCATGCGTAAAGGCCCGCGAGCCGCGGGCCAATGACGCAGTTGTTACGCCGCCTCGCCTTCTTCCTTGGCAGGGGCGAGGATCTTCACCGAACCGCCGGCCTTCTCGACCGCGGCGATCGCGGTCTTGGTGGCGCCGTGCACCTCGATGTTGAGCTTGGACTTGAGCTCGCCACGGCCGAGCAGCCGCAGGCCGCCCTTGGCGCGGCGCAGC
>NZ_JALBGZ010000255.1:0-8088 GCF_023006515.1 Bradyrhizobium sp. PRIMUS42 | reverse complement strand
CGGCCCAAGTCACCGTCGCGTCGTCCAGCGGCGCGCGCCTCTATCAGGGCGCCTGCGCCGTCTGCCACGAGGTCGGCGGTCTGCCGCTGTTCGGCACCAGGCCCTCTCTCGCGCTCAACAGCAATCTGCACAGCAGAACGCCGGACAATCTCGTGCAGATCATTCTGCACGGCATCGCCGAGCCGGTGTCGAGCGACCTCGGCTACATGCCGGCGTTCAGGAACAGCATGAGCGACGCACAGATCGAGGAGCTCGTCACCTTCCTGCGCAAGCAGGTCGCGCCGGACAAGCCGGCGTGGACCGGCGTGCGCGAAACAATCGCGCGGGTGCGCAGCTCAACCCACTAGTCATTCCGGGGCGACGCGAAGCGGGGAGCTATGATGCGCAATTGCGCATCATAGCTCCCTCGCTACGCTCGGGCCCCGGAATGACACTGAATGAAACGTCAGAGTTACGGCTCTAGCCGTGCTTCTTCACGTCCACCGGCGGCGTGCCGTGGGTATGGAAAGACTCGATCGTCTTCAGCCCCCATGCCTGGCCCTTCTTGCGCTCCTCCTCGGTCCACACGATCGGCTTCCAGTCGGGCGCGAGAATGAGGCGTGCGCCGGCATTGGCGACCTCGACGCGGTTGCCGCCGGGCTCGTAGACGTAGAGGAAGAAGGTCTGCTGGATCGCGTGCTTGTGCGGGCCGGTCTCGATGTGGATGCCGTTCTCCAGGAAGATGTCGGCGGCGCGCAGAATCTCCTCGCGGCTGTCGAGCGCGTAGGTGACGTGGTGGAAGCGGCCGGGCGTGCCTGAATGATCGAGCGAATAGGCGAAATCGTAGCTCTTGTTCGACATGGTCAGCCACATCGCCGCTTCCCTTCCGTCGTTGAGGACGATCTGCTCGGTGAGGCGGCAACCGAGGTAATTCTCGAAGAACTCGCGGTTGGCCTTGATGTCGACGGCGAGGCAGTTGAGATGATCGAGGCGGCGGACGTTGACGCCGCGCGCGGGGAAGCGCTGGGCCTGGTTCTTCAGCGCCGGTTTCAGCTCGGGCGGCGCCTGATACCATTCAGTCTCGTAATAGAGCTCGACGATGTGACCGTCGGGATCCCGGCAGCGGAAGGTCGGCCCCTGCCCCATATCGCCGTCGATCCAGCCGATATCGAAGCCGGATCCTTTCAGCGCGGCGACCCGGCGCTCCAGCGCCTGCTGGCTGCGTGCGCGCAGCGCCATGTGCTCCATGCCCGAGGTCTTCGACGCCGTCAGCTTGAGCGAATAGCGCTCGTAATCGTCCCAGCCGCGCAAGTAAACCGACTCGCCCTTTTGGCCGCTGACGGTCATGCCCATGACGTTGACGAAGAATTTCAGGCTCTCGTCCGGCTTGGGCGTCAGCAGCTCCATATGGCCGAGATGAGCAAGATCAAGGATCGGTTCGGGCTGCATGCTTTCCTCCAGGCACAGCTGGCGATCCGTCGGACCGGATCGCGCGATCGGGGCCCGGGGCCGCAACGCGCCCGATTTGCCCGAAGGCGGCATCGAAGCCGCCGGCTCATTTGTACTAATGTACAAATGATTAGGTCCCGTCAACAAATCAAAACATCCCCCTGAATCGACTGACATCCCGCCTCCGAGACCAACATCCCCCGAACGGCGGACCGACTGGCCGGATGGTAAATTATTGCTTAACTGCTTTTGGCGGCCAACGGCCTGGAACCGAAGCATTTTCCCGCCGATTCTGCCCGGACGGATGCAATCGGAACAAAGCTCATGACCGAATTGTCGCGGATTTAACGAAGCGCCCGCGCCTGCCGCTTAACCGTTTGTGCAGCGACGGCCGCGCATAGTCCGGGCAAATCCCTCGCTCTTGCCAGGTTCATTGATCGTGACATCCTTTGGACGCGTGATTTCGGTTCGCGGATCGCTCGCCCGGGTCGGGCTATTGGCGGAAAGCCAGATGCCGATCTCGGAAGTTCGGGCGACCGTCGGCCGCTTCGTCAGTATTCGCAGCGCCAGTTCGGTCATCGTCGCGATGATCACCGAGGTATCCTGCGAGAACCTGTCGAGCAGCGACAACTATATCGCGGTCGCCTCGGTCGACCTCCTCGGCGAGATCCTCAACGCCGCCGACAAGCCCAAATTCCAGCGCGGGGTCACCAACTATCCGACCATCGGGGATGCCGTCGATCTGATTACGAGCCAAGAGCTGCGCACGATCTACGCGCCGACCGGCTCGGACCAGATCAACGTCGGTTTTCTCCAGCAGGACCGCTCGGTCATCGCCTATGTCGACGTCGAGGAAATGCTGTCCAAGCATTTTGCAGTGCTGGGATCGACCGGCGTCGGCAAATCCACCGGCGTGTCACTGCTGCTCAACGAGATCCTGAAGGCGCGCCCGAACCTGCGCATTTTCCTGCTCGACGTGCACAATGAATATGGCCGCTGCTTCGGCGACCGCGCGCTGGTGCTCAACCCGCGAAACCTGAAGCTGCCGTTCTGGCTGTTCAATTTCGAGGAAATCGTCGACGTGCTGTTCGGCGGCCGCGCCGGCGTGCCGGAGGAGCTCGACATCCTCGCCGAGGTGATCCCGCTCGCCAAGGGCGTCTACACCCAGTATCAGAACGCAGACCGCATCGGCCTGAAGCGCATCGATCCCAAGCAGATCGGCTACACCATCGACACGCCGGTGCCCTATCGCCTGGTCGACCTGATGTCGTTGATCGACGAGCGCATGGGCAAGCTGGAAAATCGTTCCTCGCGCATCATCTATCACAAGCTGATCTCTCGCATCGAGGCCGTGCGCAACGACCCACGCTACGCCTTCATGTTCGACAACGCCAACGTCGGCGGTGACACCATGGCCGAAGTCATCAGCCATCTGTTCCGCCTCCCGGCGAACGGCAAGCCGATGACGGTGATGCAGCTCGCCGGCTTCCCGGCCGAGGTCATCGACTCCGTCGTCTCGGTGCTCTGCCGCATGGCCTTCGACTTCGGCCTGTGGAGCGACGGCGTCTCGCCGCTGCTGTTCGTGTGCGAGGAAGCGCACCGCTACGCCTCCGCCGACCGCAACATCGGCTTCGGCCCGACCCGCAAGGCGGTGTCGCGCATCGCCAAGGAAGGCCGCAAATACGGCGTCTATCTCGGCCTCATCACTCAGCGTCCGGCCGAGCTCGACGCCACCATCATCTCCCAGTGCAACACGCTGTTCACGATGCGGCTTGCCAACGAGCGCGACCAGGCGCTGCTCCGCGCCGCCGTGTCGGACGCCGCCGCGAACCTGCTCTCCTTCGTACCCTCACTCGGCACGCGCGAAGTGCTGGCCTTCGGCGAAGGCGTCGCGCTGCCGACGCGCTTACGCTTCAAGGAAGTGCCGCCGCATCAATTGCCGCGCGGCGAAGCCACCATCTCGAGCGTACCGTCCGTCACCTCCGGCCACGACATGCATTTCGTCAGCGCCGTGCTCGAGCGCTGGCGCGGCGCCACCTCGCAGCGCGATGTGCCGAACGATCCGGTGTTCTCGGCCCCTCCGGCCAAAACGCTCTCCAACGTCGAGGCCCCGATGCTGCAGCCCTCGATGGGGCTCGATCCGGACCGCTTCTCGCTCTTGAAGAAGCCGTTGCGGTAAACTGCTCGTGTCCCGGACGCCGGGACCCCAGACGGCAACACGGGACATGTGGAGTGATGCGCCCCGCTGACTGGACGATGCTCTGCATCGCCAGGGAGGCGCTGCGCTGCGTCCGGAGCACAAGACGTTACTGCGCCTCTGGAGCGCCTCGCCCGCCTAGACTATATTTTGCCGACTCCAAGCCGGCGTTCAACCCATGACACAAGCCCACGCGCGCTCTCATGGGACAAGTGCCGAAGAAGTGACAGGCAAGACATGACCGAGCTGGACTGGCCCGAAATTCTGCTGCGCCTGGGAGCCGCGACGCTCGCCGGCGGCGCGATCGGCCTGAACCGCGACCTGCACGGCAAGCCGATCGGGCTGAAGACGCTCGGCATCGTCGGGCTCTCCACCGCGACCGTGGTTCTGCTCGCACTGCAGCTTGCCGAACCGACCAAGGTCGCCGACGCCGCCAGCCGTGTCATCCAGGGCATCCTCACCGGGATCGGCTTTCTCGGCGCTGGCGTCATCGTCCACCAAAGCACGGGGTTTCGCGTTCGGGGCCTGACCAGCGCCGCCTGCACCTTCCTTGCCGCCTGCCTCGGCATCGTTTGCGGCGCCGGAGAATGGAAGATCGTGCTGGTCGCGCTGGCCTTCGCTTTCGTGCTGCTCACGATCGGCCGCCGCGTCGAACGCTGGCTGCATCGCGCCCTCGGTGGCAAGGAGGATCCGCACCGGGCGGAGGTTTCGCCTAAGACGGGTTCCGAGGACAGCGGCTAGAACCGCAGCCGCCGGCTCCACAACGGCTTCAGCAGCTCCAGCACAGTGAGCACCAACAATCCCGCGCCGAGCGTGACCATGAGATCGTCGAGGTGCAGAGGACCGAAACGAAACAGGCTCGATGCCGGCGGCCACAACAAAGCCACGGCGAGAACGAGCGCGATCGACAGGAATATCCAGAGCAATGCCGGGTTCGGACGGAAGAAGGCTGACATGAAGGAAGCGCTGAAGGACCGGTTGACCAGCACCAGTGCGACGACGCAGACGACCAGCGCGATGAAAGCGAGCGCGCGCGCCTCATCGGGCGGAATACCGGAACGAAGCGCGACGACGAAGATCGCGGCAATCAACGCAAATGCCATGGCACCCTGGAGGATGCTCCAGCCGATCAACGCCCACGAGAACAGCTCCGCATCGGCGCGCCGCGGCGGGCGCGTCATGATATCGCGCTCCTCCCGCTCGGCTTCGAACACGAGCGAGCAGACGGGGTCGATGATCAGCTCCAGAAACGCGATGTGAACCGGACCAAGAACCAGCGGCAGCCCGAAAACCAGGGGAAGCAGGGCAAGCCCCGCGATCGGAACGTGGACGGCGAAAATGAAGGCCATCGCCTTCCGGAGATTGTCGTAGATCCGGCGCCCCAGCCGGATGGACGCAACGATGGAGCCGAAATCGTCGTCGAGCAGGACGATCGAGGAGGCCTCGCGGGCGACATCGGTGCCGCGGCCACCCATTGCGATCCCGATATGGGCAGCCTTCAGGGACGGCGCGTCGTTGACGCCGTCTCCGGTCATCGCGACGATCTCGCCGTTGCGCTTCATCGCCTGAACGATCCGCAGCTTCTGCTCCGGCAGGACCCGCGCGAAGACGTTTACATTCCTGACGAGGGCTTCCAGCTCGCTGTCGTCCGCGAGCTTGATCTGCTCGCCGGTCACGACCTCGTTGACGTCAAGCCCCGCCTGCCCGGCGATCGACATCGCGGTCGCAGGATAATCGCCCGTGATCATGACGACGCGAATGCCGGCCGAGCGCGATTCACCCACCGCCTCCGGGACCTGCGGACGAAGCGGATCGGCGAGCCCGACGAGACCGAGAAAGCGAAAGGGGAAGCCTTCCTGTGAGGTCGGCAGGCTCTCGCCGTCGCAAGTCGCGGCGGCTACGCCCAGTACGCGAAGACCATTCTTTGCCATCGCCGCGACCGCATCGCGCAGCGCCCCCTGCTGCGCACCATCCAGCTTGCAGAGGTGCGCAATAGCCTCGGGAGCACCTTTCGCAGCGGCCAAGACTTCCTCGCGATGCGGCAACTGCCAAACCTGGGTCATTGCCAGCAGCTCGGGCCGCAGCCCGTAGCTGCGCAACAAAATCCGAGCGCCCCCGGTTTCGTCGTCATCCGGCACACTGGCAAGCACGAACGCGTGCAGCGCCTTCTCCATCGGGTCGAACGGCTCCGGCGAGCTCGCGAGAGTGCTGCACCGCGCCAGCTCGAAAAACTCCGCTCCCACAGGAGCCGGCTGCGGCGAGCCAAGGCGCAAGCTCGTCCCATCACCCAGCCTCAGTTCAGCAACCGACATCCGGTTCTGCGTCAGCGCGCCGGTCTTGTCGGTGCACAGCACCGTGGCGGAGCCGAGCACCTCGATCGCGGCAGCGCGCCGCGTCAGCACGCGCGCCTTCGAGATGCGCCAGGCGCCCATCGCCATGAACACCGTGAGGACGACGGCAAACTCCTCAGGCAACATCGACATGCCGATGGCGATGCCTCCGAGCAGCGCCTGCAGCCAATCCCCGCGCAATGTTCCGTAAAGCAGCACGGCGGCCAGGCTGATCGCGGCGCCGCCGAGAAAGCAAAGCCGTACGAGCCGTGCGGTCTGCTGTTGCAGCCGGGGCGGCTCTGCCTGCAAGCCATGCAGCGACAAGCCGATCTTGCCGATCTCGCTGCGAGGACCGGTGGCCTCGACCTCGGCCAGACCCTCACCTCGCACCACCAGCGAACCGGAATACACGAAGGGCAGATCATCGCCGCCCGGGCGATGCTCAGCCAAGACGGTGTCGGTGGCTGACGTCTTGACTGCCTGCTTGCGAACCGGGACGGATTCTCCGGTCAGCAGGGACTCGTCGACCGCCAGATCACGCGCGCTGACGAGCAGCGCGTCGGCCGGAATCCGGTCGCCTTCGGCCAGAACGAGGAGATCGCCGCGAACGACGTCCCGGCCCGCGATCCGCCGCCGCTCCCCGTCCCTGACCACGAGCGCGCGCGGACTGGTCAGCTCTCGCAACGCTTCCAGCACACGTTCGGTGCGGGTTTCCTGCACGATCGTGATCACGATGGAGATGGCGCCGAATGCGAGCAGGAGCAGGGCCTCGCGGAGGTCGCCGAGCAGGAGATAGACAAGCCCGCCGCACAGGAGCAGCGCGAGCATCGGCTCGCGCACCACTTCTAGAACGATACGCAGCGGCGTACGCCGTTCGGACCGAGGCAGTTCGTTGTAGCCTTCCTGTTGCAGCCGCAGCCGAGCCTCGGTTTCGCTCAGCCCGGCCGAACCGGCGCGCTCTGTCTTGCTCACGTCTTCCGCCGCAGGCTCCAGAGACTTCCAGCCCCCACGATGGCCGTCACAAGCAGAACGGCGACGAAGGTCTGGATGATGGTGAAGTTCAGGGCATCGCGCGCGACGAACAGCGCGGTGAGCGCGCCGGCGACGATAAAGACGATGCGAAAGATGATGCTCATGGTCATGTCTCCGATCAGCATGACCTGGAGCCCACCTCACCCTCGACATCCGGGCGCAACGCTCTTCGGCATTCATGCAGGCGGACATTACCGGCCGGCGCCGACACGCATTTGCGGCATGTCAAGGCGTGCCTGGAACGCGATGTCGCTGGCCCGAAAATTCCGCCGCCCCTTGCGTGCTTCGAGACATGTCTACGCACAGCACGACCGGAGATGTCCGGCGTGTGACCCATCTGTGAAAGTGACGCCGGCGGAGAAATAAAGTTCCCGTTGGACGGGAATCGAGGCGATTCCACAATCGCACACGTTTTATTAAGAGTCTCACCCCCTACTGGCGCAAACAATTCGGCACAACCTCCACGACCTCCGTCGAGTCCACGGACGGGGGCACGGACGAGTCGTGCCTGCTAGAGGGCGCCATCTCATGAATCTGCGAGCCTCCATCATCGCGACGTGCATCGGCACAGCATTCTTCGGGATTGGCTACGCCTGGAACTTTCAGCCCGACGTCATCAATCCCGATGAAATATGGAGCATGTTTCAATCCGAGCATCGCAAGGCCCGAGCTGCGGTCTCTCGCATTCTCATCGAGCCGAGTTCGGCTCACTTCAGCAGCCTGCGAACGGTCGAGGCAGACGCTGCGCGATACGTATGCGGCGCCGTGAAAGCGAAGAACAAGGCCGGCCACTCCATCGATGCCGCGTTCGTTTACACGGTCGCGAGCGATTTCGCCCGGGTCGACGACGACGGCCGGATGACGTCACAGCACTCTCCCTACAAATCATGCCCAACCGCGGCCGACGTCAGGACTGCCGAACAACAAATGCCGATAGCACCCGGCGCGCTGGCGGTGGCCAAGGTCGTCGGAAAGGTCGTCCCCCATTCCAGCGGCGGGACAATGGAGCAACAGCTTGGCCAACTCGCCGCGCAGACAGCAGCGGTCGCGCCAGGATCGGGCCCCGCCTCGGGTCCGGTCGGGACAGGACCGGCACCGACG
>NZ_JALBGZ010000254.1:0-8110 GCF_023006515.1 Bradyrhizobium sp. PRIMUS42 | reverse complement strand
CTCCAGCGCGACAGCACCGCCTGGAACGCCGCCAGCAGCACCATAAATAAGGTCGCGCCCTCCTGGCGCGCCAGCGAGGCGAGCGTGCGGCTCAGGCCAGACGACATCGCAAAGCTGTGCCGTGCCCCACGGAAGCTCTGCACCGCCGGACGCGGCCGGTCGGTCGGAAGATCGAGCATCGCCGGCACGCCGGAGAAGCGCGACCGCCAATAGGACAATTGGCGCTCCAGCACGGCGCCCTGCAGGCGCTGGCGCTGCCAGATCGCATAATCCGCATATTGAATCGGAAGGGGCGGCAGGGAGGGCTTCTCGCCTTGCGCGTAGGCCGAATAGAGCGTGCTGAGCTCGCTGATCAGTATCCCCAGCGACCAGCCGTCGAAGATCATGTGGTGCAGCACCAGCAGCAGTGCATGCTCCTGCTCAGACAGTTTCAGCAGGGCGCTGCGAAAGAGAGGCGCAGTGGCCAGATCGAAGGGAGTCCGCGTCAAATCCGCCAGCTGGCGGCGGAACTCCGCTGATTGATCCTCACCAGCCAGCGCCGACAGATCGGTCAGAATCAGATCAATCCTGATATCGGCTTCGACGAACTGAGCGGGCGCCCCATTCTCCAGCCCCGCTCGCGTCCGGAGCGTCTCGTGACGGCGGACCAGCTCGCTCAAACTGCGTTCGAGCGCGTCGAGATTCAGCTCGCCCTTGAACCGGAGAGAGGCCGGAATGTTGTACTCGCTTCCCCCAGGCTGAATTTGATCGAGCACCCACAACCGCTCCTGGGTGAAGGACAACGGAACCGGATCCGCATGATCGCGCGGGCGCAACTGCGGCTCGGCGCTTGCAACACCCGCATTCATCAGAAGAGCCAGAAGCTCCGCCCGCTCGATCTCCAGCGTCTCCGCCACGCCGCCCTCGTATCCCATCGCTATCCACCCACCTTCATGCGCTCCAATGCCGCCTTGATCTCCTCGGGCGACATCGACGCGATCTGCGCCCGCAGATCAGACTCGCGATCCGCCTGAGGCGTGTTCGCTTGCTTCTCGACCTTCAACGCGAGGTCAGCGATCGTCGGTGCTTCGAACACCACCCGCAGCGCCAATTCGATGCCGAATGTCTCGCGCACGCGAGCCATCATACGCGTCGCCAGCAACGAGTGGCCGCCGAGCTCGAAGAAATTGTCGTGCACTCCGACCTTCTCCAGCCGCAGCACCTCGCACCAGATGCCCACCAGTCCTCCCTCCGTTGATGTACGAGGCGCCTGATAGACGACTGCAGCCTTCCGGCCCGGGCGTATTGCCGGGGTACGCAAGGCGGTCACGATCTCACCGACCGTCCGCAACTCCGCGGCGACGAGTCGGCCGAAGCGGTGGCTCGCAACCTTGAAGTCCAACTGGGTCGAGGGCTGCGTAGCTTCACGCTGTTCCGGAATGACATCAGGAACGGCTTCCGCCAACTCCATCGTGCCGGCTTCCCTGCGGCGCTGAAGCGCCGCGGCGAGATCGGACAGAGAGAAAAGACATGTCGCATTCAGCTCGGGAGATGCGCCGACGAGCCGGCAGAGCTCACGCAGGAAAGCTTGCGCTGGCATGTTTCGTGGCGTCGGCCGGAAATCGAAGCTCAACCGATCACCGCCGGCCTTCCGCGCTTCCTCGACCAGCCGCTCGACGATCCTGAATTCCACATCGCGCCCGAGCACACGACAACTGAGCGCGAACAGCTCGACCCGCCAGACTTCCGCCGACCGGTCGAGAACCAGCAGGCCCGACTTACCGTAGTCGCCAAATCTGTCGCTGACGTCGATGATGAAGCTGAGCCTGGCTGGCGACCCGATAATGGCCCTGACGTCGCCATCGCCAAGCTTCAGCCCCGTCGTGTTGAACTGAGTCGTCCGCTCCGTGATCTGGACCACGCGGTCGACGTCCTTCGCCTCAGCCATCTGGGGAATGATCTTGAGCTCAAGCCCCCTGATGAACTCCTGCAGCGATGGCGAATGCCGGCGCTCGTCGTGCCGCAGCCGCTCCTCGCGATAGCGTCGCGTCCGTTGCCGATCCTCCGAAGTCGCTCCCGCCCCGTCGAACATCCAAAGACGATCGAGCAGATTGGCGATTTCGACGTCTGACGACGGCAGCGCAATTGTCAAAACGTCAGGCTGCTCGGCCTCCATGCGCGCGCATTCGATTGGATCATCGTCAAGGAACACGAAGCTGTTCAGCGCGAGATCCAGCTCCTTCGCCAGCTCCGCGATGGCCGCAGGCTTCGGACCCCAACCGATCCGGTGTGACGTGATGTCGTCGAGCGAGAGGACCATGTCTGGATTGGCTCGGAAGACCTCGAGCGCGTCTGCCTCGTTGTTTCGACTGCAAAGACAGACCAGAACGCCCTTCCCCGACAATTGAATCAGATACTCCTGTAACAGTCGGCGTCCATGCGTGATCGTCACGCCGTGCGGACCGTCCTCACCGCAGATGCCCTTCCAAAGCGTATTGTCACAGTCGACGACGATCACTTTGTAGATGTGCCGATTCACCTCGAGCAGAGTGCGAACCGCGCTGGTGGCCGCGGAGGCGAAGAACGGCGGGCTGTAAGGAATGCTGGCGACCTTGTCGAGGTAGCTGTCGTGTACGGTCGCCAGCTTGAGTGCTTTTGCGGTGTCATCAAGGGACAGCAACCTGACCTGAGGAATGGCGCGGCATGCATCGACCAGCCGCTGCTCGATGACCTCCAAGCGCAGCGCATCCTTGCGACTTGCGAGCACGTCGGGCGAAGCCGGACAGACGCCGACCAGACAATAGCCCTTGCCGGCGGCCGCCGCATCGCGAAGCAGCGTGACGAACTCCTCGGCATTGCGCTCGATGGCCTTGATATCGAGCGTTTCGCGCTGATCGTCGTCCGCTTGCGACGCAATCCGCCGGCCCCAATCTTCCAACCTCAGGAGGATCAGATGGACCTGTCGCGGATCCATGCTGAGCGGCCGCTCCGCCAGCAGGCTCTGCAGAATCTGGTTATATCCTGTGGTCTTGATCCGCGCCGTGAGCCCCATTCGTTCCATCCAGAGCCACAGCGGGTCCACGATCGGATCTGCCGTGAAGGTGCTGGAGATCGCGATTTCGATCGCGGGCGGCGACAGCAGGGCGCCGATCTCGCTCAATTGCTTCTTCGGAGCGCCGACGATCGTTTCGAGTGCGAGCGTGTATTGCCGCAGCAACGCGTCCATCGTCGCCCGATTGAACAGCGCCGTCGAATACTCGAACCACCCAAACAGAGCGCCATCCGCCGTTTGATAGAGAAACAGGGAGAGGTCGAACTTGGACGTCGTCCCCTCTCCGAGCACCCATTGCCAGTTCAGACCAGGCAGCTTCGGCGAACCTCCCGGCATGTTCTGGAGCGCGAACATCACCTGGAACAGCGGCTGGCGCGACAGGTCGCGATCCGGCTGAAGCTCCTGCACCAACCGCTCGAATGGAAAGTCCTGGTGCTCGTAGGCCTCCAGCGACACTTTCTTGATCCGATCGATCAATTCGTCGAACGAAGGATCGCCCGACAGATCAGTCCGCAGCGCAAGCGTGTTGACGAAGAAGCCGAGAAGCCCCTCGAGCTCCTGTCGGGTGCGCCCTGCGATCGGCGTGCCGACGACAATGTCGTCCTGACCGGACCAGCGGGACAGCACGACCTTGAACGCCGCCAGCAAGATCATGAACAGCGTGGCACGCTGCTCGCGTGCCAGCGCATCCAGCGAATGGCTGAGTGCTGATGGCAGCGCGAATTGAAGTGTTGCTCCCTGAAAACTCTGGACTGGCGGACGCGCGCGATCCGCTGGCAGCTCGATCGCCGCAGGGGCGCCCGCGAGCTGCGCGCGCCAATAGTCCAGACGCCGTTGGAGATTTTCTCCTTGAAGCCAATCCCGCTGCCAGCAAGCATAGTCGGCATATTGCAGTCTTGGTTCCGGCAGGGGCGAATCCCCGCCCGACGCGTAAGCGCCGTATAGCCGCGTCAATTCACCGATCAAGACACCGCGAGACCAGCCGTCGGAGATGATGTGATGCAGCACCAGCACGACGGCGTGCTGGTCTTCTCCCAGTTTCACCAGCGTAGCGCGCAGAAGAGAGCCGGCAGCAAGATCGAACGGCAGCGCGGTTAGCTCGTCGACCCTTCGCTTCAACTCCTCCTCGCGCTCGGCTGGCTGCAATCCAGACAAATCCTCCACAGCCAGCGGTACCTCCAACGCGTCGTCGATCACCTGGACCGGGTTTCCGTCCCGCACCTCGAAATGGGTTCGCAGCACTTCGTGCCGCCGCACGATCTCGCCCAGGCTCCGCTTCAGGGCGTCCATGTCGAGCACACCGCTCAGCCGGAACGCGATCGAGATGTTGTATTCGCTCCCTCCCGGCTGAAGCTGGTCCAGAATCCAGAGCCGCTCCTGCGCGAAGGACAGCGGGACTGCGGCGCCCCCTTTTCGCTCTTGCGCGACCAGCGCGGGTAGCGACCAACGTCCCTCGCCTTCCAGGCGGTCGATCCGCTCTGCGAGCTCATGCAACACCGGCGCCTCGAAGATTGCGCGCACGGGGAGCTCGACGGCAAAGCGGTCCCGAACACGCGCGATAACTCGCGTCGCGAGCAGCGAGTGCCCGCCCAACTCGAAGAAGTCGTCTAAAATGCCGACACGCTTCTGCTGCAGCACTTCGGCCCAGATTGCGGCGAGCGTCTCCTCCGTCGGGGTCCGCGGCGGGACGCACTCGACAGCCGCCTGGACCTCGTCACCGACCGTGGGCAAGGCCTGGCGATCGACCTTGCCATGCGCAGTGCGCGGCAACGCGTCCAGCACCACGATCGCGGACGGCAGCATGTGTTCGGGCAGCGTGCCCTTGAGGAATCCGCGAAGCCCGGCGACATCGATTGTCTGTCCGCTTTCCGGAACCGCGTATGCGACGAGCTTCCGTTCGGTCAGTGCGGCGCCCTTCGGCAGCACGATCGCCTGGCGCACAGCCGGATGGCTCAGCAGCGCCGCTTCGATCTCGCCGAGCTCGACGCGGAAGCCGCGGATCTTGAGTTGATTGTCCTGTCGTCCGAGATACTGGACCGTCCCGTCCGGCTGGAGCCGCCCGAGATCGTTGGTGCAATAGAGCCGTGCACCGTCGCCGAACGGATTGGGCACGAACTTGCTGGCGGTCAGTGCGGCGCGCCTGAGATAGCCACGTGTCAGATTGTCACCGCCGACATAGATCTCGCCGACCACTCCCGGTGGGACCGGATTCAACTCGCGATCGAGAACATAGACCTGGCAGTTCGGCAGGGGCTTGCCCAGCGGAACGTTGGGGATATCGGTCGAAAGGTCGGAGGTGATCGGATAAGTCAGCACGCCGATCGTCGTCTCCGTCGCGCCGAAATGATTGAAGATGCGAGAGCGGGGGTTGAGCGCTGCGGTCTTCTTCATCCAGCTCGTCGGCGACGGTTCGCCGGCAACGATCACGAGGACCGGGAGCAGTTCCTGCGGCCGCGCACTTTCAGCGATCAGCGCCGCAAGGTGTGAGGGCGCTATCTTGAGGCTGTCGATATCATTCTCGACGAAATATCGTCTACATGCTTCGGCATCGAGCGCGCGATCGCGACTTATGATGTGAAGCGTCGCCCCGGACAATAGCGCCGGGTAAAGGACCGAGATGACCGAGCCGACCGTGAGCGACTGCACCATCGCCATGTTGCGCAGACCGTCGAAAGGAAGCCGGTGCTTCACTCCGAAGGTGTAGTTCACGGACTGACGATGCTCGTTCATCACCCCCTTCGGCTTGCCGGTCGAACCGGACGTGTAGATGACGTACGCGAGATTGTGCGGGTGAGCGAGATTGACGGGCGCGGTGAGGGGATGTTCGTCGATCAGGGTTGAATCGGCGTCGAGCCTTACGCGGCGCACGTCGACGGAGCCGAGCGAACTCTCCACGTTCGCCTGCGTGACCACGAGCGACGCGCCGGCATCATCCAGCATGTAGGCAGTTCGTTCGACCGGATAAGCTGGATCCAGCGGCAAATAGGCTCCGCCGGCCTTGAGAATTCCGAGCAGTCCGACGATCATGTCGATGGTGCGATCGATGCATATTCCGACGACGCTCTCCGGCCCGACGTCGAGACCACGCAGATGATGGGCCAGGCGGTTAGACCGCTCGTCGAGCTCCCGGTAGCTCAATCTGCTGTGCTCGGAGACCAGCGCGATCGCGTCCGGCGTCCTCGCGGCCTGCTCCATGAACAATTCATGTAGCGTCTTGTCCACGGGAAAGTCCATCGAGGTCTGGTTCCAATCATCGATGAGCTTGGACTGCTCCGAACGGTCAAGCAGCGGCAGCTCCCAGATCGGCTTGTTCGGATCGCGGACAATGCCCTCCAGCAGACTGCAATAATGCTGGAGAAGCTGTTCGATCGTCGCACTCTCGAACAGGTCTACATTGTAGACGGCGAACAGCTTCAATCCGCCGACGTTCCTGAAATACAAGGTCAGGTCGAACTTTGCTTCATTGCCGCCCATGACCGCCAGCGGGCTGCGTTCAGGCGGCCCTTTATGAGGCGCGACGGCCATCGGCTCGTGCGGGAGCTTGGCTGCGGCGACGGGCACGGCAAGCGGGGGCCGATGTTCGGGCGCTGGTGCTGCGTGGCTTGTGGGCGTTGTGGTTTGGCGTCCCCGACCGGCGCTCTCGACTGGCTTTGCGCGCCGCGCTTCGAAGTCCAGCGCGTTAAACAAGACCTGGAAGATCGGATGACGGGAAAGATCGCGCGCGGGCTGCAATGCCTCCACGATCTTCTCGAAGGGGACATCTTGATGATCGTATGCGCCCAGCGCAACGTCCTTTACGCGGCCGACCAGTTCGCGGAAGGTCGGATTTCCCGACAGGTCCGTCCGCAGCACCAATGTGTTGACGAAGAACCCGATCAATCCCTCAAGCGATTGCGCGTTGCGGCCGGCCATGGGGCTGCCGACAACGACATCCTCCTGACCTGACCAGCGTGCGAGCAGAAGCTGGAATGCCGCCAGCATCACCATGAACAGCGTCGTGCCTTCCGCGCGGGCGAGATTTTCCAGCGAGGCAAGCAGCTCGGGCGGCAGCACGATGTGCACGCCTGCACCTTTGAAGCTCTGCACTGGCGGACGTATGCGGTCCGTCGGCAGTTGCAGGACGGACGCTCCCGCGAGCGTTTTGCGCCAATATTCGAGCTGCTGTTCCAGCGCGTTGCCCTGCAATCGCTTCCGCTGCCAGCGGGCATAGTCGGCGTACTGCACGGGCAGTTCGGGCAACGGTGACGGCTTCTTGTCCAGGAATGCCCTGTAGAGCGTGTCCAACTCGGTATTGAGAATGCGAACCGACCACCCGTCGCAAAGGATGTGATGAATGACGACAAGAATGAGATGATCGTCGGCCGCAAGCTCGAAGACTCGGACACGAAACAGCGGTCCGCGCTCGAGGTCGAACGGCTTCGCCCCTTCCTCGTGGGCGCGGCGGCGTCCCTCCTCTTCCCCGACGCCTTGCAGATCCTCGCGCTCGAGTTTGAACAGACCGGGAGGGTCGATAACCTGCCTCGCTTCGCCGGACTCATTTTCGAAGCGCGTGCGCAACACCTCGTGACGCCGCACGACCTCGGCGGCCGCCTGCTCGAAAGCCGCGTGATCGAACCCGCCGCGAGACCTGCTGATGGCGATCATGTTGTATTCAGAGCCGCCGGGCTGGAGCTGATCGAGGAACCAGAGGCGCTCCTGCGCAAAGGAAAGCGGCAGCACGTCGGGCCGCGGCGAGTTGACGAATTGGAGGAATTCACCGGCAGTGTCGCTCTTCCGAAGATGTTCGGCGAGTTCGGAACGCCGCTCGTTGATCTTGGTCTTGAGCGCGATATCCAGCGCGCCACGGGGCGCGCGGATCGTCAGCTCATTGCCGACGAGATGAAGCTTGGCACCGGTCTTGTGGACTTCGTCGAGCAGCTCGATCACAGACATGACACATCCCATCAAATAACGTTAGACGTTGATCACTTCCTCTTCCCAATCGTCGGGCAGGATCCGCTGCGCGAGATCGGCGAGGACCGGCGTCTCGAACAGGGCGCGGAGCGGGAGGTCGACGCCGAGGCGGTCGCGCACGCGCGC
>NZ_JALBGZ010000253.1:0-8169 GCF_023006515.1 Bradyrhizobium sp. PRIMUS42 | reverse complement strand
CAGCGGCTCGTCCATGCGCGCACCGCGCCCCGGCCACTCAACCGGCCGCACGTCGATCCACGACGGCACGAGCCGGCGCCACCGCGCATAGAACATGGCGCTGCCGCCGGAATAAGGCAGACAAAGAAGCCGCATCGGAAGACCGGACTCCGCTGACTACGCCGACTGCGAAGACGCTGCATCGTCCATGAATTTGCGCAAGCTGAGCGGGCGCATGTCGGTCCACACCTGTTCGATGTGGTCGAGACATTCCTTCTTGCTGCCCGTCATGCCCACCGCCTTCCAGCCGCCCGGAATGTCCTTGAACGTCGGCCAGATGGAGTATTGCTCTTCGTGATTGACGACGACGGTGAAGGTGACGTCGTCTCTGTCGAACACCATCATGGCTCGGTCCCCTTTTTCGGAAAGCGAAAGCAGAGACGTTTGACTAGGTCAGAAGCAGACGACCGTCAAAGCAATATCGACGCGACTCTTTTTAAGACCTCAAAACTAGCGACGGACGCACACAATGCAACCTCCGCGCTCGCGCGCCAACACGCGGGAAAACATCGAGATTTCAGAACACGTCGAAGATTGCTGCAATTCTAACTGCGCAGGAAGGAACTTTCCGATGCGGCATGATCGCGCGTTTTGTCGCGGGCGGTGTTTCATCGCACTGTCATCAACTTAGACAAGTGCAGCGTTGCTGCCATAGGCCGAAGAAAAACCGCCGCGGGCGAGATCCGCGGCGGTACGTATCGGAGGCGCCGCGGGGACGCAGTGTTCAGAAGTTGAACGTCGTCGACAGGAGATACGTCCGAGGAGCGGCCAGCGTGATCACACCGCTATAGGCCGAGGCCCAGTAGGCCTTATTGGCGACGTTCTCGACGGCCGCGCGGACTACGATCGGCTTGCCGTTCCATGGCGATGCAAAGGTATACCTGGCGCCGAGATCAACGCGGGTCCACTCAGGTATGGTGAGGGTGTTTGTTACGTTGACGTACTGCGAAGCGGTGTAGATGACCCTTCCGGTGAACGTCAGTCCTTGGACAAACGGAGTATCCCACTCGGCTCCGATGTTGGCAGTGACCGCGGGAACTCCGATCGCATTCTTGCCGTCGTTGGTACCGTTCTCGGTCTTTTCCTGCACGCCATCGATCAACGCAACGCCGCCGAGCAAGCGGATGTCTGGCGTGACCTCGCCGAACACATTGATCTCCACACCACGGTTGCGCTGCTTGCCGTTGAGTTGCCGGGTAGGTAGAGGCAGGCCCGGCACAGTAATGATGCTGGGTTGGGTGATTTCGAATAGACTCAGAGTCGTGGTGAGGCGGCCCGTATCGATCTTCACTCCGGTTTCAGCCTGGGTGGTCTTGCTAGGTGGAAACACGGCGCCAGCGTTTTGGAATTGGCCAGTAACGACCACCGGCGTCTGAAGCCCTTCGATATAGTTCGCGTAAAGCGAGATATTCTCGACCGGCTTGAAGACAACAGCATAAGCCGGAGTCCACAAAGACGCCTCTTGATAGGGCCTACTCGGATTTGCCGGCGTCGGGATGAAATTTGTCACCCTGCTCCCAGCGGTCTGTTGACGAACACCGACGGTTAGCTGAAGGCGCTTGTCAAACATTGACATAGTATCGGAAACGCCGACGCTTTCGATGTTCACGTTGGTATTAAGTCTTAGCGTCGGAAAATTTAAGTTCGGTTGAGGGACATTCGTAGGCGGAGTGTATAGATTCCAGGCAATTAGCCCTGCCGAACTCAAAACACTCTGATCATAGGTTCGATCATTGATCGCATAGTTCGCGTTTAGAGCATGATTGACCGGGCCGGTATCGACCTCCGCCCGGATGCCCGCTTCTCCTGCAAAGGTCTCGAACGTCTCATGCCCAAGGCCCGGACGCCCCGCCAAAGCGCCGGCGGCGCTGAGAATATTGGGCGAAGGATAGGTATAGTCGATCTTGCTGTCATGATAGCCAAATGCGGCATACGCAGTTATCCAGTCGGTAACATCCACTTCACCTCTTACGGTCGTGAAGAAATCCCTCGGTTTGTAGTAAGCCCAAGGCACCTGGAAATTCGTCCCGGCTTTCGGTGGCGAAGGAATGGAGGTGAGACCCGGACCGATGCCGAAGAAGCGTAGCGGAGGAGTCAAATTATCGGCTTGATAACCGACATCGACTGCCACGCGTGCCCTCTCACCTCGGTAGTCGAGGCCGACCACCACATTACCGAACTCGTCAGTCTGACGGTCCCACGGGGTACTGCCGTTGGAATAGGTGCTGTTGACCCGAACGCCCCACTCCTTGTGCTCGCCGTAGCGCCGGCTGACGTCCATGTTCGCGCCAAACTGTGATCTGGATACGTAGGTTCCCGTTATCCGCGTAATGTCAACATCGAGAGCATGCTTGGTGATGAGATTGATACTGCCGCCAACTGCACCGCCGCTCGCAACGCCGGTACCACCCGTGGTCATCCCATTGAGCAAGGCGCTCGGGCCCTTCAGCACTTCAACACGCTCGACGAAATTCGCGCCCGAAGAATAATATGGTGCGATTCCATAGAGACCGTTCAGTCCGTAGTCGCCGCTGTCATAGTAGAAACCGCGGATGAAGAGACTGTCCGCACCACCGCCTGCCGCCTGGACGACGCGGACTGAGGGATCATTCGCCAGGACATCACGAATCGTGCGTGCCTGCTGGTTCTGTATGAGCTCTGCTGTATAGCTGGTCTGGTTGAACGGCGTATTCATCACGCCGCGGTTGCCCAGAAGACCGAGACTTCCGCCGCTCGCGACCTGGCCGCCTGCATAGGCAGGCGGCACCGTGCCGACCGTGCCGGTCGAAGGCACCACGTAGGGAACGGGCGCGGCCTGGCGGGGAGCCGTCGTCGCGGCAGATCTTTGTCCCCGGGACGCGCGCGTTGACTGAGATCTCTGTATCGGCTGCCGAACCCTTGGCTTGGGAGCATCGACGGTCACGGGCGGCAGATTCGATTGCGCAAACGCATGCTGAAAGTCACCCGAGGATTCCATCGACAGCGCAAGATAACTCACTGCTCCCAGCGATAGCGTACGCACAATTTTCTTGGCCGAGAGTTCACGCGTCATTCCTGCACCCCAATTCCACTAGCAAGCACATCCCCGCGCTTCCTAACATGCGAGGGGGCTCCGAGAAGGAATTGGGACCTAGAAATTATCTAAGGTTGTACGACAAACCGTCGCGATGGAAGGATCGATCTCGCCTACAATTGCGTCGCCAGATTTGAATGCTTCTATTTTCTAATCGTTCTAATCATTGATCTGCATACGGCACGTCGGCGAAACTCTGCAGCTCTTTCCCGAATTTCCGATCTAGCCAAGCAGGTTGCGTATCGCCCGCATGAATATTCCTGCGCCAATTCCTATCAGCTCATCTGGAAAGTCATAATTCGATTCATGCAGGCCGGGATGCTCCTCGCCCGCCCCCAAAAAGAACATCGCCGCCTTGGATCGCGTACCAAAACGCCCGAAGTCCTCAGAGCCACGCAGCGGAAGGCCCTGCGCAGAATGTCGCACTCCTTCCAAATCGAGTGCGCTTCTAAGATGGGCAACAGCGTCGACATCATTTGTGCAATGATTGAACACGTCGCGATAGGCGATTTCCGTGCTCAGTCCCTCGTCGGCCGTCACCCGCCGAACCAAGTCTTCTGCCTCCAGTCGGACTTGTTCCATCTTCGCGTCGGTGGATGTTCTCAGTGTCGCCCACAACTCGCCAAAGCCCCGCGCGATACCGAACGCAGGCTCTCCAAGTCTTGCGTGCGTGACCGTCAGCATCGAGAAGTCGCCGTTCAGTTCTGTGCTGCGCCCAAGCGCGGGAATCTCTAGCAGAAGCCTGGCGAGCGCATCTTTCGGGGAGATACCAAGCTCCGGATTCGACGCGTGCGTGGTTCGTCCCGATAATCTGATCTGCATTCCTTGCGAGGCGCAATTAACCAAACCTTCGGCAAGGGAGACCTGTCCCAAACCCAACCGTGGAAGGTTATGCAGCGCGAAGACAAAGTCAGGCTGCACCTGCTCAAAATTCACGTCAGCTAGAACGGCGGCGGCACCAGATCCGTCCTCTTCGGCCGGCTGAAACAGGAGCGCCACGCGACCTCGGCGTGGACGTTGCCTGCTCAAACTCTGCGCTACGGCCGCTAGAATTGCCATATGACCATCGTGACCGCAGAGGTGGGCCTTTCCCGGCACCAGTGACCGATGCTTGAGCTCTGATTTTTCCTGAATCGGCAGCGCATCCAGTTCAGCGCGAAGCATGATTGTCGGGCCAGACTCAGGTCCATCATAGATTCCAAGCACGCCGTGACCACCAAGGCCCGAAACGATCCTGTCGGCGCCCGCCGCCTGGAGACGGGCCTGCACGGCTTGCGCGGTTTTTGCCTCTTGGCCCGACAGTTCTGGCCCCGCGTGAAGATAGCGTCGCCATGCCACCAATTCATTCAGATCGTTCTCGGTCAGGAACATCTGGCTTCTTCTCACTCATGTCCGGTCGGCGAAACGCCTGCTGATACACATCATCTAGGATGATGGATCGCGCTTACGAGCACCACCGACGCGAGGAACAGTTTGATCTTCAGCAATGATCATTGCCGGTTCTATTCCGTTCTTTGCTCTTGCACTCAGAGATTTTTCGCGATCGGCTCACCAGAGGTTCTGTCGTAACGATCACGATCAGTTCGCAAGTCGTACGCGACCGCGCTGCCCTTTCAAGTATGTCCGAGGTCTTCAGACCATCGCCCGAACTTCTTCTCCCTGGAGCCGCGGCGTTGACCAGCCGCTTGCTGGCGTTCTCGCGCCGACAGGCGCTCGATCCCAAGCCGATCAGCGTGAACAACTACATCAACAGTCTGCAGGAATTCATCCAGCGCACGCTCGGGGGGCGCATCGAAGTCCAAACTGTCGGAAGTGCGGGTCTATGGCAAATCGAAGCCGACGCCAATCATCTGGAGTCAGCCATCGTCAACCTGGCGATCAACGCTCGCGACGCCATGCCTGACGGCGGAAAGTTGGCTCTCGAGGCTGCCAACATCGCCGCCGATGAGGATTACTGCCGTCTCTGAATTGGTGCCTGGTCAGTACGTTGCCATTTGCGTGACCGACACCGGAGGTGGAATGTCGCGAGACGTTCTCCATCACGCCTTTGAGCCCTTCTTTACGACGAAGGAGCCGGGCCACGGCACCGCCCTTGGCCTGAGTCAGGTCTATGGCTTCGTCAAACAATCCGGAGGCCACGCAAAAATCTACAGCGAGGTAGAGCAAGGCACGACGATCAAGATGTATTTTCCGCGCTTTTCCGGAGCAGCCGACATGAGGAAGTGGCGCCTGAGGAGCTCGCCGAGGGCGAGACATCCGAGACCAATCTCGTCGTCGAGGATGACGAAGGCCTTCGCGGCTAGATTTCCGACGTCCTGCGCGATCTCAACTACCGCGTCTTCTCGGCCCGCAGCGCTCAAGCCGCTCTGACCATTCTCCTGCAGGATGATTCGAAGGTGGACCTACTCCTAACCGACGTGGTCATGCCAGGAATCAATGGACGCGAGCTTGGGAGGCGCGCGCATCAAATTCGGCCGGGTCTGAAAATCCTGTACATGACCGGCTATTCACGCAATGCGGTCGTCCATCAGGGCAAACTTGATGAAGGCGTCAATCTGCTGGAGAAGCCGATTTCTTAGGCGAAACTCGCGCTGAGAGTGCGAGAGATTTTGGATAGATAGAAGAACCCGGACTGCCGCGCTGGTGTCCGATAACTCCCTTAACGGACACTAGGAATTCCGCGGCGGTGCGCTCACCCTAGACAACCGCGTAGTCCCTTGAAGACAGTGGGTTTGGGAACCTTTCGGCATGGCCCAAATTGAGCGACATGCCCATTTTTTTCTTTGATACTCATCACGGCGACGGCATCACTATCGACGACGAGGGACTTGATTGCGTCGATGTCGTCGCCGCTGAAAAGCAAGCCTTGGAAGCGCTTGCCCAGGCAACACCAAGGCGGCCTCCGGGCTTGTCACCAACGTCAACACCGGCGAAATCATCACGATCGTCTCGGTGCCGGATTTCGATCCGAACAATCCGAAGGAAGCGCCCGACCCGGATCGCATCAACCGCCTGACCACCGGCGTCTACGAGATAGGCTCGACCTTCAAGGCGTTCACGCTCGCGATGGCGCTCGACACCGGCAAGTCGCTGTGGGACGCGCGCGGGCCGCTGCACTACGGCAAGTTCGCGATCCACGACGACGAGCCGAAGGGCCGGTTCCTGAACATGAAGGAGGTGTTCACCTTCTCCTCCAACGTCGGCGCAGCGCGGATCGCGCTGTCGCAGGGTCTGGAGGCGCACAAGGCGTTCCTGCGCAAGATGGGGCAGTTCGAGCGGCTGCGCACCGAGCTGCCGAGCGAGCTGAACACCATCACCATCGCGTTCGGCCACGGCATGGCAGTCGCGCCGTTGCAGGCCGTGATGGGCGTCAGCGCGCTTGCGAATGGCGGCCTGCTGATCCCCGACCTTCCTCAAGCGTCCCGAAGAGGAAGCGCGGGCGATCGCAAAGCGCGTGATCAAGCCGGAGACCTCGGACAAGATGCGGTTCCTGATGCGGTTGAACGCCGAGATCGGCACGGCGCGCAGGGCGGACGTGAAGGGCTATTATATCGGCGGCAAGACCGGCACCGCGGAAAAGGTGGTCAACGGCCGTTATGCCAACAATAAGGTGCTGACTGCGTTCACCGCGATCCTGCCGGCCGACAAACCGAAGTACCAGCTCCTGATCATGCTCGACGAGCCGCAGCCGCTGAAGGAGACCTACGGGCAGATCGCGTCGGGCTGGAACGCCGTTCCGACCGCGGGCAATGTCATTGCCCGTATCGGACCGCTGCTCGGCATCGAGCCACGGTTCGACCTGCTGCCTGCGGACCGCCTTATTCTTGCAGCTTCAACAGCGCGTCAGTAGGAAAAGAGCGCGGCAGCGGCGCATTGATGAGTCCGCAATGCTGGCGATTGCGCTCGCTAACAAGTTCGCCCGGACCGCCTGGGCGTCGTTTGTTGTGACGTGCTGCCGACTTCGCCGGCGAGCTGGCTTAGCCCGGCCGGTGGCCCGCGAACGCGGTCTCCCCCGCCAGCTACACCACGCAATGGTCACGACGACCGCATTTCCCAACACCAGCCGACCTACTACATCTCATCCCTTCACATGGGGCAGCTCGTAATGGCTATCGCTTACGTCAGCGAGCACGCGCAGGCATGTCTCGTCGAGCACACCGGCTTTCATCATGGCGATCAACATCTGATCAACCGATCCATTGTATAATCGGTCGGCAACCCTTTGAACTGCCTTGGCTGCTATTTGCCCGCGCGTCCCCACCGAATGATAGAAATAGGTTCGACGTTCCATCGTATGTCGTACGTAGCCTTTGCTATCCAGCCTCCACAAAACGGTTCGCACGGTCGAGCCTTTGAGGCGGCGCGGCAACAATTCGCGAACAAGCTCGGCCGTAACTGACCCGCGTAGCCACACAATCTTCATGACATGGAGCTCAAGGTCTCCGAGATTTGGTAAGCTACCATCCATTCTGTTACTCGATCCGACATCAATTCGTTCGTCGACCGATAGAGTGCCTTTTTGATCGTTTGCACATTTCGTCCCCCCGATTGAGTCTACTAGCGTGTTAAGCCCGGACGCTTGACATTGTCCGTTGTTGCCGCGATGTACCGATCGGCACCTTCATTCGGTCGGTTCTTGGGCGCTCGCTGCCGTGGCACGATGTGCTTCAGAGTCGTGGCTCTCCATTACCGGTTTAAAGGACCCATTCTTCCTCGGAAGACGAGGCCTCATCGTTGAGACTCTGCCGGCTCGTCTGCTCCCATTGGAATATATCGATCCGTTCGGCGAGGTCGGCCAGCACCGGCGCCTCGAACAGGGTTCGCAGCGGCAGCTCGACGCCGAACGCCTCGTTCAGCCGCGCCGACACCCGCATCGCCAGCAGCGAGTGGCCGCCGAGCTCGAAGAAGTTGTCCTCGGCCCCGACCCTCTCAAGCCCCAGCACCTCGCCCCAGATCTGCGCCAGCACCTCCTCGGTCGCGCTGCGCGGCGCCACATAGGTCTGCTGCGCATAGGCGTCGCCCTCCGGTGCCGGCAGCGCCTTGCGGTCGGTCTTGCC
>NZ_JALBGZ010000252.1:0-8189 GCF_023006515.1 Bradyrhizobium sp. PRIMUS42 | reverse complement strand
AGACGAAGGTGACGACGAGCGCGACCGCGCCGCCGACCATCGCGAGCACCGTCGGCGACAGCCAGGGAAAGCGCGTGCCGCCCCAGGTCAGCACCAGCATGAAGACCACGGCGGAGGCCATCAGCAGAACGCCGCCGAGCCAGTCGACCTTGCGCTTGCGGTGGAATACCGGGATTTTCTTCATCTTCGGCAGCAGCAGGGCGAGCGCCGCGGCTGTCAGCGGCAGATTGATCCAGAAGATCATCGACCAGTGCAGATGCTCGGCGAACACACCGCCGATAACCGGGCCCAAGATGCCGCCGACCATCCACACGCTGGAGAAATAGGCCTGATACTGGCCGCGCTCGCGCGGGCTCACGACGTCCGAGATCACGGTCTGCACGACAGGCATGATGCCGCCGCCGCCGAGCCCCTGAAGGCCGCGCGCCAGGATCAGCATCGGCATGTTCGGCGCGATCGCGCACAGCACCGAGCCCGCGACGAATAGGCTGAGCGAGATGATGATCATGGCGCGTCGGCCGTAGATGTCGCTCAAGGTGCCGAACACCGGCGCGACCGCGGTCGAGGCGAGCAGATAGGCAGTGATGACCCAGGAGAGATTGGAGACGTCCTGGAACTGGCGTCCGATGGTCGGCAGCGCGGTCGCCACGATGGTCTGGTCGAGGGCGGCCAGGAACATCGTCAGCATCAGGCTGATGACGATGGTGCGGACCTCATCCTGTGACAGCGGCGCCGGCGGCGCGATCGATGGGGCGTCATCGACGCTGATGACTTCGCTCGGAAGCCGGGACAGCTCTTCGGCGATATCGTCGGGCAAAGTCTGGATATCGGCAGAACTGCTCTGCCGTTCGAACTTGTTCATCTCGATCGGACGTCGTGGGGCGGCGCAACGCCGCGAAGGATTCGTTCTACCGGAACAACATAGACGGCGAAGTCCTTCTCCGGCAGGCACCGCCGCGCATGGGTGCATCCCACCGACGCACCATCGCGTTTGCGTGAGTGACGTTCCTGGCCTCCCAGTCCGGGCGGCTCGGGACGGCTTCAGAAAGCCACCCCCGTAAACTCCCGGACCCTACAGGCCCAGCGGCTCGAGCAGATCGATCAGATGCGGCTTGTCGGGATCGACGATCACCACTTTCCTGGCGAGCTTGGGATTGTTCTTGAAGAGAGCGCCAAGGCTGTGTTTTGCCGGCGACCAATTCTCCCTGACCGGCTTCTTTGACGCCGGATTTTTCTTCTTTCGGGCCTTTTCCTTGGCTTGCTCCTTTTCCCAGTCTGCTTGTCGCGCGATATCGATTTCATCGACCGGATACGTAAGATGGATCGTGTAGTCAGCGTCGGCGCCCCGGGCCTGCAGCAGCATCTCGAGCGTGGCACGTTCGGGATTGCCATGCTCGCCATCTCCGGAGAAAACGTAGTGATCGGCCGGCAGGCGCTTGAAGAAGATCGTCTCCATGTTGTTGTCGCTGCCGTGGTGCGGAACCTTCAAGAGATCAACGGGCTTCTTGCCGCCTGCTTTCAATAGCCCGGCCTGCTCCATTCCCTCCAGAATCTTGTCGCCTCGGGCGTCGCCCGTCAGCAGCATCGACTTGCCCCCGAGTTCGGCGAGGACGACGATGCTGGACAGGTTCGGAATGGATTCGTCGACGAAAGCCGCCAGCGCGGCTTCGGGCGATTTCTTTTTCTTCTCCTTTTGCGCGCGCAGCCATTTGTCATGCTCTTCCTGCAAGGCAAGCAGTTCCGGCTGCATCGGCCCAACCACCGTTATCGTCAGATCGCCGAGCGTCACTGGCTTCGCGGTTTCGGCCGCAAGGATCAGCTTGCCCTTGAATTTGTGGTTGGGCCTCCAGCCGAGGGCCCTGGCATCGTCCCGCAAGGTGCGCCCCTGCGGAATGCTGGACAGCACTTCGACCGTTTGATGCATACCCTCCTCTTCGATGTCGGCATCGTCCCTGAGCATGCTCTTTCCGAAGCTCGCCAGCACGCTCCCGGAATCGATGCCCGCCGCACCTGCCGCAACCGGCGTCTCGACCGACGCGGTGCCGAAACCCGCCACCAGTTCATGGGGCTTGGTCTTGAGCAGATCGTCGAAACTGTTGTGCCACAGGCTGGTCACGGCGAGACGCACGTCGGGGCTGTTGGTCCGCTGCTCCCTGGTGAGGTCGAGGATTCCCTTGATGTGGTCGTCGTCGACATGGCTCACCATGACGACGTCGACCGCTAGCGCCTCCTCGCCCAGATCGCGTGTTTCGTGGATCTTTTGCAGCCGCGGCTTGAGAAAGGGCTCGTACACATCCGAAGGACCGCCATCGATCAGGATCAGATGTGGATCCTGCTCCGATCCGAAATGAAGCATCAGACAATCGCCCTTGCGCGCCCGCAATACATCCAGACTGAAGAACATGTCCCGTCTCCCTAGATGGATTGAAAGGCGCGCAGCACGTCGAGCATGCCGTGGCCCTGGAAACTTCGTTCGCGACCGAGATCGGTTGCGCTTTCGCACAGGATGCGTTTGACCCGCCGAGGCTGGCCGATCAGCTCCTCGTAGCGCGCCAGCAGCATCGCCGCGGCGCCACTGACGTGCGGCGCGGCCATGCTGGTACCGGATTCAGGGCCCCACTCCTGGTGATTGCCGCCGATGATGCATGATTGCACCCGCTCCCCCGGCGCCACCAGATCGGGCTTGAGGCGACCATCGCCCGTCGGGCCACGGCTCGAGAAGAAGCTCACGCCATAGGTGTGCGGCCAATTGCCGTGCGTGGACCCGACGGTGATGACGCTCTCGCTATTTCCGGGATCCGTGATGCTGAAGGCGGCATAGCTTTCGAAAACGCCGCCGTCGGTTGTCGTGAGCTTCTGGAAGCCGCGATTGCCCGCCGCGGCCACGACCACGACCCCGCTCTCCACGAGCCTCTCGCATTCGTTGCACACCGGCGTGCGCCCACAGGCGTAATTGCGAACGTTGTGCGGGATCGACAGGCTGAGATTGGCGCCATGAATCGTGATGTAGTTGTGCCGCTCGTTCACGTAGCGAATGTATTGTAGCGCGGCGATGACCGCGAATTCAGTATCATCGATGGTCTTGCCCAGAACACGGAAATCGTAGATGCGGATGTCGGGGCACATGCCGTCGGGATGGTCGGTCCTGCTTCCATCGGCGCCGATGATGCCCGCGACGTGGGTGCCATGCAGGCTCACCGGCTGCGGTGGGTTCTTGAGCGTGATCAGCTTTTCGACGACTCCCCAGTTGATGGGACGTTTTGCCCTTGCGTTCGCGGCAATCTCCTTCAGATAGTCCGACGCCGCGGCGGGTTCGATGCCGGCGGCATTCGCAATTTCCTCGAGTTCGGCGGCGGCGATGTCGTCCTCGTCGTTGCTGACGATCTCGCGAATCCTCGTGAAGTCGAACGTCTTCCTGATGCGTGATCTGTCGGGCTTGTCCTGCTCGGCGAAGGCCTCGTGGTCGGCGTCGATGCCGGAATCGAGCACCGCCCAAATGATGTTCTTGCAGTTCACGTTGAACAGGGAGTGCGCGGCATCGGCCTTCACGGCCGGCACGGAGCGGTCGAGCGCCGCCGCCGCGACGCGGTTGAGCGAGACCTGGAAGATGTGGCCTTCGCTCCCGGCTTCGTCGTCGTCGGGATCGTCCGATGCAAGCGCTTTGGGATTGGCCTGAATCACTCCGTAAAGCTCGAACATTCCCGCGATGATTTCGGGGACATGGGGCAGATAGGCGCGGAATGCCTCATCGATCTGCAGCCGCGGCAGATGCGGCACCGGCTCAGGCGGGGCGCTGCCCGGAATGGTCGGACGCTCGAGCTTGCCGATCCAATAAATCAAGCCCGCGAGCGCGATGTACCTTTCGAGTGACGTAAAGTTCTTCTGATCGTCGCCGCGCTGATCAGGCTCTCGTTGGAGCAACGCGTGCAAGTTGGCCTGGTCGATCTTCAGGATTCTTTCCTGAAGCTTCGACTGGCTCCACCATTGCGTCAGAGGCACGAGGATGCGGAGCACTTCGTCGAAATACAGCCTCGCCCCCACGAGGCCCTGCAGATAGGCAACCTTCGCCCTCACCTTCGGCCGCTTCGATGGCGGCGGATTTTCGGCCTGGCGCTCCTGCTGGCGCAGATCTATCCCCCGCGGGATGATTTGGGCAACGGCCGCGGCGGTGACGTTCTTGTGCGGCGTTATCAACACGTCCTGAACGAGGCCCGGATCAAGCGCATAAGCGGCCCAGACGTCACCCAACAAGGGGGAATCCTGGAGCACGCGGCGGTCATCGACCGGACCTAACAGGATATGCTCGACGAGTTCCGCCGGAACCGAGAACTGCAGGGGCCTGTCCGCCTTGGTGGCAGCATCGCTCGGCGGAGGCTGCGTCGTGCCGGACTGCGGTTTTGCAGTCGGTGCATTTTCAGGTGCGCTCGAACCGGATGCGGCTCCCTCCGTCGCGGTCGATAGGGGCGCATCTGCCGATTTCGGCGTGCCCCGGCGCGATCCCCGTCCCTGCTTGCGTTGCTTTGCCACGTTCGGACCTCTGCCTCAGACCCCAGACTGCGGATAGGGAAAGGCCGGCGGCGGCCCGACCGCCGCAACATGCTTGCGCACAGCCGCATCGCAAACCGCGTAACCCCAGTTGATCAACTGTTCCTGGGTCTTCGGGTCGAGCTTCTTCAGCCGCGTCGGCAACTCGGCAAGCCGCATCGTGCGATCCGGTGGACAGTTGAGTGCATCAGACAGCTGGTAGTCGGCAATGTCGGTGCGGATGCCCCAATAGGCGCCCCTGCGCGTTCCCGATTTGAAGGAGTCGACGACCTGGCGCTTGCGCAGCGAACGCACCTGGTTGTCGATCAGGTTGAGAACCCTGTAGGAATGCCGCGGCCAGTCCGTCTCCGGCCGTTCCTCTTCCTGGGTCTTGCCGCCGGCATCACTGACCAGAACGGTCTGGTGCCGCTTCCATGCCGTCTCCAACCCGAGATTGTCATAGACCCCACCGTCGCTGAGAACGACGCGCGTCGTGAATGGCGGGCGTTGGAGATCGAGCCCGGTGCCCGGCACGAAGTCCGCGTCCTCGAGGCGCAGTTCGAACGGGGACAGGACCGGTGGAAACGCGGACGACGCAGCGACTGCCTGCGCCAGGAGAATCTTCGGATTCTTCACCTCGCCAACTCGGTAGTCGCGCATATAGGGCTTCATGAAACGCCAGAGAACGCCCGATTGCACATTGGTTGCGTTGATCACGAAGCGCGGCTCGTCAGGCATGTCCTGCAGCGTCTTGCCGTGAAAGAGGTGATCGTCGTATGCCTCGGCGATACGGTCGCCGATGCTGCCCGGTAACAGCGCGCCCAGGATGACCGACTCGGCGTCGATTGTGACGCCGGCGAAGGCGCGCAACGGCGCGACGAATTTCGGAATGAAATCGCTGTTGACGCTGCCAGGTTTGAAACTGAGGCCGGGCCACGCCAGCGCCAACATGCCGGCAGTGATCGACCCGCCTGAAACGCTCGATATGCGCTTGACGTTCTCCAGCAGCCCCGTCTCATAGAGGCGCCAAAGGACGCCGATATGAAACACCATTGCGCGATACCCTCCGCCGGAAAGGCAAAGCGCGGTGGTCGGTTCTGGTGGCTTGCTCTCGTCGTCGGTCGGTATCGGGTGAACCGGATCAATATTCATCGGACCCCTCAAAAATTTAGGGTACCTCAATAACTTGCAACAACCTGAATAATTACCGTCTTAAATCTACAACCAGCTTAGCGCCTCAACCCTTGAATGTGAAGTGCCTCTGCATGCGACCGCTGCGCACAGCTGCTCAGGGCCGCTTCTTCAGGCGGGCCCGCTTCGGCAGCAAGGCCGGCCATTGCACGATGTGGTCCTCGAGCTCCTCATCCGGGATCTCCTCCTCGCTGCCTTCGACCCGGCCGCGCACGGAGACGCCGGCTTCATGCACGGTGTTGGGATCGCCGGACACCAGCGGATGCCACCAATAGAGGTCGCGGCCCTCGGCAACGAGCTTGTAGCCGCAGCTCGGCGGCAACCAGTTCAAGGTGCGGACATTGGCCGGCGTCAGGCGGACGCAATCCGGAACCTTGTCGGAGCGATTCGGATAGTCCTTGCAGCCGCAGCTGGTACTATCGAGCAGCTTGCAGCCGATATGGGTGAAATAGATCTCGCCGGTGTCCTCGTCCTCGAGCTTGTTCAGGCAGCAGCGCCCGCAGCCATCGCACAGGCTTTCCCATTCGGGCCCCGACATCTCTTCCAACGTCTTGGTTTTCCAGAAGAATCCTTCCTGGCCGGAAGGTCGTTTGGGAACTGCGGTCATGCGCCTCAACAAAAGTTCAAAAGAGCTACGGCAACGCCATCTAGGGCGTGCGGCCGGGGTGGTGCAAGCAACGCGCCTGTGAGGCCCGTAATGACCCGGGGGCAATTAGGCCTGTTGTTCAAAATCGCGAGCGTGACCATTGGTTTATGGGCTCCGCTCGGCTAGAAGGAACAGCAAGTCCCTCGGATGCTGGCCGGGCGCCTTGGGTTTGCCGCAACATTCCCCCAAGACGTCTCGATGCCGCCCCGGCCGGGTGCTTGAACGCTTTCGAAGCGAGCCTCAAGGGTTCTAGGTGCGCCAGATCATACCACCGCATTGGAAGCAGAAGGTCCGGAACTTCTTCCTGGACCTCGATGCGCGCATCGACTCCTCGCTGTTCTCCTCGGCCAAGGGCATCCGCGAGCTCTACGAGCGCTACTCGACCTTCATGGACCGCTTCTATGTCGGGCGGTGGAAGCGCTGGGTGTTCATCGAGCCGCTGTCGGAGGCCGCGACCCTCGGCCTCGGCGGCCTGGTCGTGATGCTCACCCTCGCCATCCCCGCCTTCCGCGAGACCGCGGACGAGGACTGGCTGAAGAAGTCGGATCTCGCGGTGACCTTCCTCGACCGCTACGGCAATCCGATCGGCAGCCGCGGCATCAAGCACAACGACTCGATCCCGCTGGAAGATTTTCCTGACGTGCTGATCAAGGCGACGCTGGCGACCGAAGACCGCCGCTTCTACGAGCATTTCGGCATCGACATCGCCGGCACCGCGCGCGCGCTCGTCACCAACGCGCAGGCCGGCGGCGTCCGCCAGGGCGGCTCCTCGATCACCCAGCAGCTCGCCAAGAACCTGTTCCTGAGCAACGAGCGCACCATCGAGCGCAAGGTCAACGAGGCGTTCCTCGCGGTCTGGCTGGAATGGCGCCTGACCAAGAACGAGATCCTCAAGCTGTATCTGGACCGCGCCTATATGGGCGGCGGCACCTTCGGCGTCGACGGCGCGGCGCATTTCTACTTCAACAAGTCCGCGCGCGACGTGACGCTGGCGGAAGCTGCGATGCTGGCCGGCCTGTTCAAGGCCCCGACCAAATACGCGCCCCACATCAACCTGCCCGCCGCCCGCGCCCGCGCCAACGTCGTGCTCGACAACCTCGTCGATGCCGGCTTCATGACCGAGGGCCAGGTGTTCGGCGCCCGCCGCAATCCGGCCTTCGCGGTCGACCGCCGCGACGAGGCTTCGCCGAACTACTATCTCGACTACGCCTTCGACGAGATGCGCAAGCTGGTCGACACGTTCCCGAAATCGTACACCGAGCGCGTCTTCGTGGTTCGTCTTGCCATGGACGCCAACGTGCAGAAGGCCGCCGAAGACGCGGTCGAGAACCAGCTGCGCCAGTTCGGCCGCGACTATCACGCGACGCAGGCCGCGACCGTCGTGTCCGATCTCGACGGCGGCATCCGCGCCATGGTCGGCGGCCGCGACTACGGCGCCAGCCAGTTCAACCGCGCCACCGACGCCTACCGCCAGCCCGGCTCCTCGTTCAAGCCCTACGTCTACACCACCGCGCTCCTGAACGGCTTCACGCCGAATTCGATCGTGGTCGACGGCCCGGTCTGCATCGGCAATTGGTGCCCGCAGAACTATGGCCATTCCTATTCCGGTTCGGTGACGCTGACGCAGGCGATCACGCGTTCGATCAACGTGGTGCCGGTGAAGCTCTCGATTGCGATCGGCCAGAAGAACGAACCCAAAGCGCAGAACCCGGCCAAGGTCGGCCGCGCCAAGATCGTCGAGGTCGCGCGTCGCTTCGGCCTCAAGGCGCCGCTGCCCGACACGCCGTCGCTGCCGATCGGCTCGGACGAAGTCACCGTGCTCGAGCAC